>NZ_SJPV01000005.1:109884-287275 GCF_007860135.1 Novipirellula artificiosorum | reverse complement strand
AATGCTTCTACGTCGTTTGGTCATGAATCTCTCCTTTGATTCCAGGACAACTAACGACCGGAGCTTACTCGATTTTTTCTCAAAAAGTCTACCTTAGTCGGTGGTACAGGAATTGGGGACTAGCTCAGACTCCCGACTGCGTTTATTTCAGCGTATCCGGTTTGGGAAAATTCCATCGCAGCAAGTGCAGCAATTACTTTGCCCGAGTTGTTTCGAACGGGTGCAAAGGCATAGCTGTGTGTTGGGTATTCAGAAATGCCAACGGGCGAATCCTGAATCATGGTTCCGTTCTGCACCAGAGGTGAGACGCCACATTCACCATCGAAAACGGGCGCGAGATACTTGAAGGCTGCCGAACTGAGCTGAGTGCCCAAGTACACCGAATTTGTATCGGCTAGCACCACCCCATCTTTACTAACCAAGTGCAGCACTGCACCTCCGTGAGTCAAACTATATGCGGACGTGACGGCATAAAATTCTGCAACCAAATCGCTATCCAACAGACTCTGACGAGGATCATTGGAGTCGCCCGAAAGTTCAACCAACTGCCGTGCCACAGCCAGCAGACGATTGTCCTTGGCAAATTGTTCAACTTCCCGCAAACGGGCATTTTCCCACACCTGAATTGCCCGGACGTTGGCGTCACACAAAACTTGCAGGTCTTGCTGCACGTCCTGACGGAATCGCAACCGCAGGGACCAGGCGGCAGGTACTGAGATCGCTGCGAAGACTGCCAGCAAGAGAAGGTTGATCAACACGTAGTGCCACTGCCAGGACGCACTGTTGGCAATCCGATGCATGGTGTCCTGTGGTCGTAGAACGCCAAAGTCATCTGCCAAATCTAAGTCATCAATGCTGAGCAGCGATTCGACTTCTTGAAGCAGGTTGGCGTCACCGGAACACTCACGCTGCAGAAACTCGCTTCGCTTCTGAACTGGAATGTTCAGGGAATTGCAGAAGACCGCCTTGGCTTTCTGATGAAACTCACGATTATCGTTCGTCATCGAGTTCTCGGCACAACCAGGCTTTGGCCATTCGCCATTCAACTTGCACGGTACTTCTTGAGATTTCCATCAGGTTGGCGATTTCCAAATGACTAAACCCAGCAAAGAACCTGAGGTCGACGATCTCAGCTTGCCGACTGTCGACCCGTTTGAGCGCCTCGAGCGCATCACTGAGCGCCATCAGTCGTTCACCGTCGAAGTGCCCTAGGACTGCATCGGTCAGTGGCCGACGGCGCATCTGTCCCCCGTGAACCGCGGCAAGTTTCCGGCGAACTCGGTCGACCAGCACATGTCGCATTGCTTGGGCGCATGCGGAAATATAGTGCTGGTGGTCGTTCCAGTCAGCGCGGTCCGATTGCGCGAGCCGAATGAAAGCCTCGTGGACAAGCCCCGTGGCGGTCAATGTCAGCGAGCTTCCGCGGGCGAGAAGACCGTGAGCTACTTGCCGAAGTTCGTCATACGCAAAATCCGTTCGCGACTGGAGTGCTGATGCTCTGCTCACGGTTAGTTTCCAGACTCTTGTCTAATGACCGAGGGGTCGATACTTGCGATTTCAAAGCACGAAGGCCCAGAAAGCACGTAGGCCAAGAAAATAGGGAACCGGCCTGCAGGGGTCCCCGTGGACCGCCGTCGAGGTCTTTCACGAAGCTGACGCGAGAAAAATCTTAATAATACAACACATTCTACAGACCGATTTCGTTAATAAATTCTAGAAGCAAGGTGCGCGCAGCGAAAGGTGTTTTTAAGGACCAGAAGTAGAAGATTGGGAGGTTTGTCCGTCGGTGGAAGCCTATTCATGGAGCTTGCCCAGGGCCTTGGCTCCTGGTGCTCGTTCCACGGCCGATACAGTCCCGGATCGCACGATCCCGGATCGCACTGCACAGCCGTGCGCCTTTATCTACTAGCGAGGCACAAATGCGAACGGTACGAATCATTCCCTGGATAATCATCCGATGAAACAGCTTTCAATCGCAATTACTCTACTGGCGTTCGCAATCGTTTTTGCAGCCGTTCTGCCCCGTGCCAAACAGGCGTTTTCAACGCCGGTTGCAGCGGCCACGTCTCCTGAGGCTCCTGTGGCACCGTCAGGTGGGCAGGCCGATTCGACTGTGGTTTCAGACGAAAAGCTGGGACCCGATGGTGCGCTCGATGCACCATGGGAAGATGGCGACGCGACTTCCATTCCGCTCAATCCCAAAGATCCAAGTTTCAATGCTTGGAAACAAATGCGGGACTTCTCGAAAGACAAACGCGAGCCAGGGCTGATCAACGTCCAGCGATTTGAGGGACAGGCTCCCTGGGTTGGAATTCCGACGTTTTTTCACAAACCGATCGCGCTGACACCTGAGGACTTGAAGGTTGGAAAAGTCGAAGTGGCGATCATGGGAGCTGAGCTCGTTGGCGATCAGCGCGCCCGCACCTGGGGCCCGACTGAGATGCGAAATCCGCGGACTTCGGAGGTCTATCACAACTGGGGAGATTGGACGGTGGAAGATATCCACTCTGGCGTCAACTATCTCCAAGAGCAAGTCGTCTGCGACTACGGCGACGCACCTCAAGAACCGTTTTCGCTGGATCGAACTTCGGTCGAAGTCCGTCGAATGGTTCGCGAAATAGCGGCGACTGAGCTAGAAGGTGGCAAACACACGATTCCAATCGTCATCGGCGGCGGGCACGCCCTGATGTATCCCGATGTTGCAGGCGTCGTCGACGTTTACGGCAAAGGGAACGTGGGTGTGGTGCACTTCGACGCTCATGCCGACTATGCAGGAGTCGCGTTCGGGCACTTGCTAAGCCACGCGATCCCCGTTCGCAAGTTGATTATGGAGGGACTCGTTCCTGGAAAGAACTTCATTCAAGTTGGTCTCCGCGGTCCAAACTCGATCGACATGGATGGAATCCGTTGGGCAAGGTCTCAGGGAATGCGGTGCCACACGATGGCCGAAGTTGAAAAACGTGGATGGGATGCGGTTCTTGAAGACGCAATCAAGGAAGCAAAAGACGGACCGGAATACTTATTCATCTCGTTCGACATTGACGTATTGGATCCCGTTTACGCGCCAGGCACGAGCACGCCAGAGCCAGCCGGCATGACGATTCACGATGCATTGCGAATCGTTCGACGACTGTGCGCGGAAACGAATGTGGTCGGAATCGAAATGGTCGAACTGCGTCCAGACTCTGATCCCGGATACATCACGATGCTCAACTGCAATGCGGTCCTTCGGCAATGCCTCAATGGTCTGGCGATGCGAAAGAAGGGCCATGACTCGCCTCACTATCTCGATCCGTTGACGGTCGACGACGGGCAAGAATAGATTCACCAGACATTTTCAACGTCGCAGCAACATCAGGTTAATGGGTACGAACCGCCACTGTGAATAGCTACACTTCTCTATGGAAAGAGCCGCTTTTTCATTTTGCGATCGCTGGTGGTTTGCTGTTTATCATCTATCTGTCCATTGGCAGTCGAGCTGAGACGGACAACGGGCTTACTCAGTCTGATTCCATTCATGTTGGCGCTCGAGAGGTCGATCATCTCAAGGCAACCTGGCAGCAGCTTTGGAATCGAGAGCCAACCCCCGAAGAGTTAACGCGGCTGGTGGAAGACTTTGTTCGCGAAGAGGCTCTCTATCGTGAAGCCATCGCCTTGAATCTGGATCAGGACGATTTGATCGTTCGGCGGCGAATGGCTCAAAAAATGGCGTTTCTCAACAACGATGCCGCCGCAGTCACGCTTTCTGAGGAGGCTTTGCAAGCTTGGTATAAAGAAAATAGTTCCCTCTACGAACTTCCTGCGGCGGTTAGTTTTAGCCACATATTTTTTAGCTCGGAGCAACGCGGTGATCAGGCCGCCACTGCGGCCGCGACATTACTAACGCATCCTGCTGACGCAGTTGGCTGTAATACTGCTGGCGATGTCGATCACACAAGCCACGGCTCACTGGTCTGTTGTCGCAGTCATCAATGATGCAGCAGCCGTTTTCAACACGCTGCCGCAATTTCCCAACATTTTTCCGTTTCATCGCGAGTGCCTGCATGAGGTACTGATGGGCCAAACTCAATTTCATCGCTGCCACCTTCTGATATTTCGAGGATGAATCAGTGCCATCCAGTGGCGATGCTCGAAGTATCGCAATGCTCAACGCCGTGTCAACTAGGTTCCTACTAAGTTCCTACGAAGTATTACTATTGAAGTACTATAAGTGCTTCGCTGGAAAGGAGTTGCGTTTACGAAAAAACCTAGTAAAAAGCATGTATGGAAAAATGCTGTCCCCAAGAGAGTGGTTGTCTTGTCTGTGGTGACCCACAGGTTTACAGTCGCGGTCTATGTCAGTCGCACTACCGACAATTCATGACTGAACGTGCTTCGTTCGAGAACGAAGCAACAGCGGCGGCGTACGAACAAGACGCCCTTGAAAAGGGGTGGATCTTGCCAAAACAAAAGGGTGGTCGTCCGAAAAGCTGGTCACCCTTCCAAGAGTTAGCCCAGCGAATTCGCGAAGCTGCTGCGACATTGGATGACAAAAAGAAGCAAATGCCCCAGATCCCAGGCGTCACCACGGCTTCTGAGTCAGGGATCCCCGATGTAGAGCCAGCCGGCCCTGCGAATCCCACCCCCGTTGGCCGCAAGAAAGCGGCCAAGAAGAAACCGCCCACCCCTGCGGAAATCAAGAAGAAGTTAAAAGAAGCCAGCAATGACAAAAAGAAGAAGCAGGGGTAATCACTCACCACCACTATCTCGGAAGCCTGTTTGATGGATCTTTCTGACTCACTTCAGTTGCTCGCATCGCGACTCGATCAACTAATCCCCCGTCTCGAAACCGAAGAGGCAACCAAGAACGCATTGATCATGCCGATGCTCAATGCACTCGGCTACAACGTCTTTGATCCAACTGAAGTCGTTCCTGAATTCACTGCCGATGTTGGCACCAAGAAGGGGGAAAAGGTTGATTACGCAATCTTCCTTGAAGGTAAGGTGATGCTTCTTGTTGAATGCAAGCCGGTTGGTGGGCAATTGACGCTTAACCACGCATCGCAGCTTTACCGCTACTTTTCTGTCACTGACGCAAGGTTTGCGGTTCTAACCGATGGAATTCGATACAAATTCTATAGTGATCTTGAATCCCCAAACCGGATGGACGAGAAACCATTTTTTGACTTTGATCTCCGCGACTTCAACGAGAAATCCGTTTCTGAGTTAAAAAAATTCTCCAAGAATCTGTTCAACCTTGAAAACATTCTCAGCAATGCAAGCGAGCTGAAGTACGCACAGCAGATTCAGAAGTTAATTGGCCAAGAGTTTGATAGTCCATCTGACGAACTTGTGCGATTGTTTACGAGCCAGGTCTACTCAGGACGAATCACGTCTGGCGTGCAAGAGCAGTTTCGTTCTCTGGTGAAATCCGCACTAAAAGAGTTTCTGCGTGAGCGACTCAATACACGTTTGCGATCCGCCATAGACGGCGCAACTCATGCGGTAGCCGCTGCTAGCGATGAGTCAGCTGATTCATCTGAGGAAACCGACGAAGAGTCAGATGGCATTGTGACTACGATTGAGGAGATTGAAGGCTTTCATATCGTCCGAGCAATCCTTGCAAAGTCGATCGACCCAACGAGGGTGGTTATGCGTGATACGAAAAGCTATTGCGGAGTTCTTCTGGACGACAACAACCGCAAGCCGATATGCCGCCTCCGGTTTAACTTCTCAAAGAAGTATCTTGGTATTTTCTCAGCTGACAAAAGCGAGAGACGAGAGGCAATTGAGAATTTGACGGACATCTACCAGTACGCAGATCATCTGATGGGTACCGTGCAAGGATACGATCAGGTGGCGACTTCAACCATGGACGATTAAAACAGCCCCAACACCCACGCCGACGGAAATCAAGAAGAAGCTGAAAGACACAAAACCCGAAGACAAGCGAAAGCAAGGGTAGCGATAATGTGCGAACTTGAAGAGTACTTTCATTTCACCGGTCCTGCGAGACTCAGCCGCGCGCTACACACTCTTGAAGGCCTCCTTTTGGGCATCACGATCGATCAAAAGATCAACGATCAAGAATTGATTGCCTTTACGAAATGGACAGCCGCTCATAAGGAATTTTCCAATCGCCACCCATTCAATGAACTTTTTCCGTTACTGAAAGAGGTACTTGCAGACGGACGGATCACCGAAGAGGAACGTGCGGACCTGCTCTGGTGTTGCGAGAAATTCACAAACAGCGACGGCTATTACTCCGGTGCTACAGCCGATATGCAGCGGCTTCAAGGCATCCTCGGTGGCATCATTGCTGATGGCGAAATCACCGATAGTGAAGCAAAGAACCTCGCCGAGTGGATGGATGAAAGACGAGAGCTCCAAACCGTCTGGCCCTATGCCGAAATCGATGCGGTACTCACTCAAGTCCTCGCCGATCACGTCATAGATGACAAGGAGCGAGCATGCCTCCTGCAACTATTCACCGAGTTCTCTGGAACCTCTTGCCGACCTAGCAAACCGTCACGAGACGATGAACAAGCGACGGTTCAGGGGATTTGTGCCTGCAACCCGGAAATCGTCTTTGACGATCGTCTTTTCTGCATCACCGGAAACTCTGAGAAATGGACCAAGAACGAGTTTGCGGAGCTGATTACAGCTAATGGTGGAAAGTATCACCCGCGAGTCACCAAGGCGCTTGATTACCTCATCGTTGGTGGCGCAGGTAACCCCTGCTGGGCATACGCATGTTATGGCCGCAAGGTCGAAGAAGCAGTCAACCATCGACGCGAAGGATCGCCGATGTTAATAGTCCACGAGTACGATATTTGGGACGCACTAGACTGATTATTCCAAAACAAAAACACGAGCGAACAGAAGAGCGGTTGCAGACATGACGTCTTTACGATCCGTCATTGAGGAATCCGACACCCCCTCCGGAAAAGCATTTGATTTCGCGATTCAGGGTTTAATCGTTCTTTCGCTAGTCACGTTTTCAATTGAAACCATGCCTGGGCTATCGCCATCGTGGGTAAAAATCCTTCGCGTGTTCGAGGTCATCACGGTAGCTATTTTTACTGTGGAATACGTGATCCGCTTCTGGTTAGCCAAAAACAAGATCAGCTTTGCAACAAGTTTCTTTGGACTCGTTGATCTAATTGCGATCCTTCCATTCTACCTTTCGCTCGGGATTGACTTACGGTCAGTTCGATCGTTTCGTTTACTTCGTGTTTTCCGAATCATGAAGCTTGGTAGATATAGTGTCGCGGTTCAGCGATTCCACAGGGCGTTCATCATTGCGCGGGAAGAACTCGTTTTGTTTTTCTTCTCAACACTAATCATGCTCTTCATCGCTTCAGTAGGGATTTATCATTTTGAACACACCGCACAACCTGAAGCATTTGCATCAGTTTTCCATAGCCTTTGGTGGGCTGTCACGACACTAACGACCGTTGGTTACGGCGACATTTATCCAATCACTGTTGGTGGTCGATTTTTCACTTTCCTAGTTTTGCTGGTTGGGCTTGGGATCGTTTCAGTTCCGGCGGGCTTGGTGGCATCTGCATTATCTGAAGCGAGGAAACTAGAGGAAAAATAAACAATCTGGCTCGAGAGTGACCACACTTGTCAAATCGCTAGCAAAAAATGAAACCCTTCAACTATCACCAGTGAGGGCTATCGCATGTTTGAACGCAATGACCGAATCGAGTTTCACTACCCAATCACCACGCACGTCCGATATTTCACTAGCCAAATCGCCATGCGGCCACGTCGATTGGTTGTCTACCAGCTCCGGGATCTCGTGGCAGAGCCGCTGACGCCGATCGAATACCTTAATCGGCCGTATGTTCGCCGATCGCGTTGGCTTGTACGTGGAACGGAGACTGGAAAGGACCACCCCCAGCAGTTTTACCTTGGTTGCTCGCCTGAATTTCGAGCGCCGAGCCAACTGAGAGTTGCTTTGTACAGACCGGATGCAATTCGTCCGAGCAAGTTGCTACTGCGACCATTTGGACCAACCGTGCATGATCGTGACGCGCTTAGACGATGGATCCACCGGCACCACGATGATGACTTCGATGGACTGGAGTTACGGATTTTTGCGGATGACCTTTACTTGCATTCCAACTACGAAAAGCCGCCATTCTGAATGAGCCAATCATGGGAACCCTCTATCGCCGCACCAAGAAAGGTAACTGGCAAGCCGAGTACACCAACCACACTGGCGAGCGTATCCAGAAATCGACCAAGACGGCCGACAAACGTACCGCCGCTCAGATTATGGCCTACTGGGAAACCGAAGCGGCCAAGCGATCCAGCGGCTTCATTGACCATGCACTCGAGCGGATCCAGCAACAAGCAACCCGACCGATTGCCGAGCACAAGGCTGAATGGATCCGATCGATTGAGTCCAAAGGAAATGCCAAAGTCCACACCAAGCGTCATGGCGAACGACTGCAAGCGATCATCGACCATTGCGACTGGGCAATCGTCGCCGACATCACACCCGAATCCGTCGACAAATTCACTCAATCGCTGCGTGATCTCAATCGTTCCAACCAAACCGTTGCCCACTATGTCCAGGCCGTGAAGCAATTCACACGCTGGCTATCGCGCACTGGCCGCATACCACGGAACCCACTGGAAACTCTCACCAAGCCAAACCCAAAAGCCGACCGGCGACGTATTCGCCGGATGCTCTTGCCTGACGAATGGCACTGGCTTCGGCAAGCATCAACCAATCGAGCCATCCTGTACGAACTGGCCATCCAAACCGGTCTGCGGTCCAACGAGCTCCGATCACTTCACCCCAGCCATCTCAAGCTAACCGGCAAGCACCCCCACGTACTCGTCAGCAGCGGCAACACCAAGGACAACGAAACGGCTCGCCAGTACATCACCCGGGACTTCGCCAAGACTCTTGCGAACCTGGAACCCGCCAATCGTCAGACGGTTTTCGCCCTGCCGGATGCCTACTACATGGCCAGCATGCTTCGCGACGATTTGGCTATCGCCCGGGCGTCATGGCTCGAGCGACCGGACCACACCGATGACGACCTTGAAAACGACTTCTTGCTCGCCAAAAACGATGCTGGCGAAGCCCTCGACTTCCACGCCCTTCGCCACACTTGTGGGGCCTGGCTTGCGATCAAGAACGTCCACCCCAAAACGATCCAAACCGTGATGCGTCACGCGAGCATCACACTGACGATGGACACCTACGGCCACCTCTTCCCGAACGCCGAGCCCGAAGCGATCGAGAAACTAGGCTCACTATTATGTCAGTGATTATGTCAGTCCCTCGGAGCCTGAACGGCACTGGCAGAAACCCGGTTATAACTCATGCCGAAAACCATCAAGGAGAGAAATAGACTGCAAAACACGGCAAAAACAACTGTTCTCCCCGTGTATTCCGCAGTAGGGGTGGCAGGACTCGAACCCGCGACAAAGGGATTATGAGTCCCCTGCTCTAACCGACTGAGCTACACCCCCGATGGCGATTTACTTCATCAAAAATATCATGTTTCGCTTGGTCGTGAAATCGCTAACAGCCCGCGGGGCACCAAATGGGGCACCATGGCAGCGGACGAATGTGGAACCGATGTGAGTGATTTTAACCGCAAGGTCGCTTCTCAGCACGGGGACCGAATTGGCACTGTTACCGAGGCTGGACAGCGCCACTTTCCTCTTCCTACAAGCTCGAAGCGCAAGCGAGTAAATCACTGACGCCCAAAAACTCACTCGCTTGCGCTTCGTGCTTGTATTTGCAACGTTTCCGCTCCAGAGTTGGCCAACTAAGAGCACGGCAAACGCAAATCACCTGCCTTCGTGGGGATGTCGTGCGGGTTCGCGTCAGCGACTCAGAGGGTATTGGGGATCGACACCCGTCGCGCTGATGGATTCTGGCTCCCCTCGGCTCGCGTGGGGATGAGGGCGGGGGAGTGAGCGGGCTTTCCGCAGTGCCAGGTTTATCGCGGTTTTATCGGACAGGTGTTCCTGCTGAGCCCCCTCATCCCCGGCCCTTCTCCCCCGAAAAAGATCGGGGGAGAAGGGAGCCAGAGTGGACCCGAGATGAGTTGTGTCGATACCAATGCCCAAGGCTGCGGTAACTGTGCCGCAAATCCTACTCGGACAAATTTCGCAGCACCGTCGGCAGAATGCCACCATTTCGGTAGTAGCTCAACTCCACCGGTGTGTCGATTCGCACCACACAGGGGAACGTCTTGGTGTTGTTGTTGCTATCCGTTGCATGAACGATGATCGTCGATCGAGGCTCGAGTGCGTCGGATAGATCGGGAATGTCAATCGTTTCTTCTCCCGTCAATCCGAGTGATTGCCATGTGGCACCGTCGGCAAATTCGAGTGGCAGCACGCCCATGCCGACTAGGTTGCTGCGGTGAATCCGCTCGTAGCTGGCGGCGATCACCGCTTTGACGCCAAGCAACATCGTCCCTTTGGCGGCCCAGTCGCGGCTGCTGCCGGTTCCATATTCCGCTCCCGAAAAAACGACCAACGGAATGCCATCGGCTTGATACTTCATCGATGCATCGTAGATGCTCATCACTTCGCCATCGGGCAGATGACGCGTCACGCCGCCTTCGGTTCCCGGAGCCAATTGATTGCGGATGCGGATGTTTGCAAACGTCCCGCGTACCATCACTCGGTCGTTCCCCCGTCGAGAGCCAAAACTGTTGAATTCTTTGACGGGAACTCCGGAGGCTTGCAGGAATTTTCCCGCGGGTCCATCGGATGCAATCGCACCGGCTGGCGAGATGTGATCCGTCGTGACCGAATCGCCGAGCAGCGCCAACACGCGAGCTCCCTTGATCGGAGCAATCTCGGAAACCGCTTCGCCAGTCACCGCGTCCAAGAACGGTGGATGATGAATGTAGGTGCTGTCATCATCCCACGGATAAATCGCACTGTCGGCCACTTCGATCTCGTTCCAACGTTGGTTGCCGGAGACGGAGGATTCATATTGCTCGGTAAACATCTCGGGATCGATGGAACGAGACACGGTCTCGCGAATTTCTTCATTCGTCGGCCAAACGTCCTTTAAGTAGACGTCGTTGCCATCGGTGCCTTTGCCGAGGGGTTCGTTGATCAAGTCGATGTCGGTCGTACCGGCAAGAGCATAGGCGACCACCAAGGGAGGGCTGGCCAAATAGTTGGCCTTGGTCAGCGGGTTGACTCGGCCTTCGAAGTTGCGGTTGCCGCTGAGCACGGCGGATGCAACCAAATCCCCTGACTTGATCGCGTTCGCCACGGCGTCGGGTAGCGGGCCGCTGTTGCCAATGCAAGTCGTGCAGCCGTAGCCCACCGTGTTGAAGCCAAGCTTGTTGAGACTTTCCGTTAAACCGGCTTTGTCCAAGTACTCGGTAACAACACGTGACCCCGGAGCAAGGCTTGTTTTCACATGCGATGCGACCTTCAATCCTCGTTCGGCCGCTTTCTTGGCCAACAACCCTGCACCGATCATGACCGACGGGTTGCTGGTGTTGGTGCAGGAGGTGATGGCGGCGATGACCACCGCACCATGGGTGATCTCGGTGCTCTGTCCGTTGTTGTCGACTTTCGCGGTCCGTTTCAGGGCATCCGGTTCGAGGCCGAAACCGGTCTTGCCGACCGGGGCGGTCAACGATTTTTCGAACGCCTGCTTCATGTCCTTCAGTTCGATTCGATCTTGAGGCCGTTTGGGCCCCGCCAAGCTGGGACGCACCGTCCCAAGGTCGAGCGACAATGTTTTGGTGTAGTTCAATTCAGGCCCATCGTCACTGCGGAACAAACCTTGTTCTTTGCAATACCGCTCGACCAGCGTGACTTGCTGTTCGCTGCGACCGGTTTGCCGCAGGTAATCCAGCGTGACATCGTCAACGGGAAAGAAGCCCATGGTGGCGCCGTATTCCGGTGCCATGTTGGCGATCGTTGCCCGGTCCGCAACGCTCATCTTGTTCATTCCCTTGCCGAAGAACTCGACAAATTTGCCAACGACGCCTTCCTCTCGAAGGATTTCGACGACGCGGAGTACCATGTCCGTCGCCGTTGCCCCTTGCGGCAAGGCCCCGGTCAATTCAAAGCCGATCACTTCGGGCATCAGCATGTAGAGCGGCTGGCCGAGCATATTGGCTTCGGCTTCGATACCACCGACGCCCCATCCCAAAACTCCGAGTCCGTTAATCATCGTTGTGTGGCTGTCGGTACCGACCAAGGTGTCAGGCGCCGCAACCGGTCCGTCGGCGGTTTGCTGAATGGCAACGACGCTGGCGAGGTACTCGAGATTGACTTGGTGCACGATGCCGACATTTGGCGGGACGACACGAAAATTGTCGAATGCTTTTTGGCCCCAACGCAGAAACTCGTAGCGTTCGCGATTGCGCTGGAATTCCATGTCGACATTTTGGGGCAACGCATTGTCGGTGCCGAAGAAATCGACTTGTACCGAATGATCGATCACCAAGTCGACGGGAATCAACGGATTGATTTTCTCGGCTTCCCCGCCGATTCGCTGCATCGCGGACCGCATCGCTGCCAAATCGACGATGGCGGGGACACCGGTGAAATCTTGCAGCACCACACGATAGGGCTTGAAGGGCAGTTCCTGCTTTTCCGGTGCCGCCGCGTTCCAAGCGGCAAGGTTTTTCACATCCTGCTCAGTGACTGATAATCCGTCGCAGTTTCGCAGTACGGCTTCGAGCAGCACCCTTATCGAAAACGGCAGCCGACTGACTTGGCCAAGCCCCGCTTCTTCCAACCGGCTCAAGCGGTAAAGGCTGGCCATACCATGGCCTGTGTCAAACTGATCGCGGGCACCGAAGGGATCAAAAGTCACAGCAATATTCTCTATCAAAATGGATGTGAAGCGTGGTGGAAATCCGCCAAGAGGGACAGTTTAACGTTCCCTCGGCTTGTTGTCTGCAAGGATTCGCTGGACTTGAGCCAGAACAGGCGGGCTGGGGGGACTGGGTGGGGTGTGCCGCTGGTTCGGATTCTCTTGGTCATTCCGGTTCTAGCGGGTCGATACTCACAGACAACACGATCCCAAGAAGAGGTTCCCGATGAAGATCCATGCACCTATCGCCGTTCGCCGCTGCGTTTCACGGCATAGCGAACGTTGCTCGAAGGTTGTTTTCCGGCTGGCCCTTGCGGCTGCAATTTCGGTCGCTGCGTCCAGCCCTTCCTCGCTGTTCGCAGCCGACTGCGGGTGCAGTGCGTGTGACGCGATCACGGCGATGGATGAATGCGATTGTGGTTTCGATGCTCCGAGCCTTTGGAAGCCCAAGCACAACCCGATTTACAAGACGCTTGATGCGTTTGCGGGGGGCATCGAGAAATTACTTCGGCTTGATCAATGTCCACCGCCCCGTGGTTGTTGTGATGAATCGGTCTGCGACGGAGCCTGTGATTCCGCATTCCCGGGCGACAGGATGATGGCGATGCCGGAGCCGATGTGGGCACAGCCGATGCCGTCGGGGACGATCTATAACGAGTCCACTCCACCGGCTCCCGTGCTATCCCAGCCGATGGAGTCCGCGCCGGCGTACTCGGCGCCCCGAGTCACGTCACCTGCGGTGCGCTCGATCGAGTCCTCGCCGCAGCCTGCTCGGCAGACCACGCCCCGATCGCCCATGCACATGACGGAACCAAGAATCCAGTCGGCCCCCTTGCAGATGGTCCCGATGGAGCGAGCCGCACCCCGTACGGCTCCACGCGTTCAGCCTGGGCCCAAAAGAGAGGGGGGATCGCTGTTCGATGCGTTGTCGGATCCATCCAGCGACGGCGCCCAAACCTGGCGTCCCTCGCCGGTGCGACCCTCGGGATACACCGCGCCGTCTCGGCCAGCGTCCAGCCGCCGCACGGCGGTTCGCTAAGACCAGCACACACGATTCGCAGCTGCTACAATCGAAGCCACTTGACGATTCGTTCTTTTCGAAGGATGAATCGTCAAGTCGTTGTCCCCCACCCTCCCCTGCCGAAAGCGGATCATGAAACGCCCCACCGACGCATCGCCTCAACCCGTGACTCGCCGTAGCCTTCTGCAATCAGGCACGGCCGTTGCCATTGCCGGTTCCCTCTCTTTGGCCCGCAGCGCTCATGCGGCTGGTAGCGACGAGATTCGCGTGGCCTTGATCGGTTGCGGAGGTCGAGGTACCGGTGCTGCGATGCAGGCGATCAAGAATGCTGCGGGTGCGAAGGTCAAATTGGTCGCGATGGCCGATGCGTTCAAGGACCGCTTGGAGCTTGCTTACAAGAGTTTGAAGGCTCAGCAACCCGATCAAGTGGATGTTCCGGAGGAACGTCGATTTGTTGGATTGGATGCCTATCAGAAAGCGATCGATTGCGGTGTCGACATGGTGTTGTTGTGCAGCCCTCCGGGTTTTCGCCCCGATCAGTTCGAAGCGGCGGTGGATGCTGGCAAACACATCTTCATGGAAAAGCCGGTTGCTACCGATGCCCCCGGTGTCCGACGCGTGATTGCCGCGAATGAAAAAGCGAAACAGAAGGACTTGCTGGTCGCCGTCGGCCATCATTTGCGCCACGAGATCAAGCATCTGGAGTCGATTGATCGCATTCGCAGTGGGGAGATTGGCGATGTGTTGTACATGCGAGCCTATTTCAATTCGGGTGGCGTGTGGGTGATGCCCCGCAAAGAAGGGCAAACCGAGATGGAGCACCAAACTCGCAATTGGTATTACTTCACTTGGGCGGGTGGCGATCACCTAGTGGAACAACATGTGCATGACTTGGACGTTTGCAACTGGATGATGGACGGTCCGCCGGTCGATGCGCGTGGTGCGGGGGGACGCCAGTTCCGGATTGGGCCACAGTATGGTGAAATCTTCGACCATTTTTCGATCGAGTACACATACGCCAATGGTGCGAAGTTATTTAGCTATTGCCGGCACATCCCGAATTGCTGGGGCAGCTTTTCCGAGCACGCGCATGGCACCAAGGGATCGATTCATATCGAGGGACATGGAGCTGCCGACATCAAGGTGAACGGTGCCGACCCGGTTCGAATCCCACGTGGTCCCGATGGACATCAACTCGAGCACGATCATTTGTTTTCCGCATTGCTCGAAGGTCGTTCGTACAACGAATGCGACTATGGCGCGAGTAGCACGATGACCGCTATTCTTGGCCGAATGGCAGCGTATTCGGGCCAAATTGTGACCTATCAGGATGGTTTGAATTCGCAGCGTGATCTGACGCCCAAGCCATTGAGCTGGGATGCCGACACGCCAGTGAAGCCTGGCGAAAACGGACTGTACGCCTGCGCCATGCCGGGTGTCACCAAGGTGCTGTAAGGTACGAACGGACCATCGATTTCGTCGTGCAGGTTGCCAGGGTGCAACACAGGCTGGTCGACGTCGATTGTATTACTGAAAGACTTGGCATTGGATCTTGTGAAAGATCCCTGGCGATAGGGTCATTGACGGCTTGTTGATTTAGCGATTTCGAGACCACCGGCTACCCTCTGCGATGCCCAGCCCGACTTATTCGTTGGAGTGGTAGGCTTTAGCCGATTGCGTGCTGGACCCTTGCTGAATCGGCTAAAGCCTACGACTCCAACGTGCGTCCACCGGATGCCCCGCATCGGCGGCGATGGCGAGATGCTGGATCAGTGTTTCACGCGTGGTGTGGCGGATCAGCGAGATTTGGTCGATGCTGTATCCGTCGCGGAACAATCGCCAAGTCCAATAGGCTTCGGTTGTCTGCGCGTCCTCTGCAGGCTCGGGTGCGGCAGGCTCTGGCTTTGCGATCGCGCGCGTTGCTTCGTCATGCGTCTCTGTGATGGGGCGATCCTCCGTCGTGGTCTGGCCACTCTCTTCGGTGGGTGTGTCGTCGACGTTCGTCAAAATTAACTCAACCAGATCGTAGCCAAATTGTTCGATGGTTCCTGGGCCGACCCCCGAGATGGCCTCAAGCTCCGTCGTTGTTCGTGGTGCGGCGTCGGCGATCCGATCCAGGGTCGCATTGGTCAGCACTCGGTACGCGGGGATCCCCAACGCGGCCGCATTCTTATGCCGCCAACGCTTAAGTTTCGCCGCCAATTCGTCGCGGTCGTGCAGCCGTTTTGGGGTCTCGTCGTCTGGTTGGATCGCGGATTCCCCTTGAGCTGCGTTTGGCGTCGTTCGACGTGACTTTTCACTCACGTCGCCGGATTCAAGCCCTTTGGCCGCAGCCGCCAATCGTTTGATCAGCGGGAATTTTAGACCCAGCGTGTCGTTGAGCGGGTCGATCGCATGCATCACACGGTTGCCGGGGTCACTCATGTGAACGGTGGGCCGTCGCTCATCGACTTCCTGTTGAAGCAGGAGTCCTCGTGCAATCAATGCATCCATGACCGCGACGACTTCACTCTGCTTTAGATGCGACAGCATTCCGTAAGTACTCAGGCCTTGAAGTTTCCACTGTTGCAACTTCTTGTTTTTCGATCCGCAAAGCATTTGGGCGACCAGGTTCTTTCCGAATCGCCCATGCATTCGCGTCACCCCGCTGAGTACGACTCGCACACCGCGTACAAAGTCATCTCGGTCGACCCCCGCAAAGTCGTCGACTCCGTCGTCTACGCGAACCAAATTGGTGGAATTTTTTCCTGTTGGGTCACAACGATCACAACGCTCGCAATTCTTGCTCTCGGGGTCGCCAAAGTAGTCCAGGATCACACGTTGACGGCACCCGTTGCTACGAGCGAAACCGATCACGGCATCCATCTTGACCAATTCCGCTTCGCGCCGCCTCGCCAGTTCGTCAAAATCGATTTCCAGTTGGCTAAAGGGAATTCCATGTTCGATCAAATGAACCGCGCGACCGCGAAACGGTGGCACATAGTCAAACGCTTTCAAGCGGCGTAGTTCACGGAGCGTTCTCGCCAATTGGTCTCGGTCGACATTGGCCAATTCGCACAGTCGTTTCGGAGTCACGTAAACATCTTCGCCACGTTGGCGACCCACCACTTTTTCAACTGCGGTCATCACGCGGCGACGGACCTTGGCTTCCTTGGGTAAGAAATCCAGCATCGTCGGAGCGTCACTGTCGATTCGCACGACGGCGTTATTGGCCGTGTTATCAAGACGTTTCAGCACTCCGGCTTTCGCTAACAAGGTCAGCGAGGTGCCGATGGATTCCGTTCCATCTTTGACTTCGATGGCTGCCCGGATTTCTTCGAGCGTTAACTCAATCGGGTCTTCCTCGCACGACAGCAAGAACTCGTAGACCTTGCAAACGGTGTCGCGTGATGGGTAGCGGTTTTCAATAAAGAATTCTTGGATGTAGCGGTCGCTGTAGGAAAACAGCAACAAGCACTCGCTGTCCTTTTCGTCCCGTCCCGCTCGGCCCGCCTCTTGATAGTAGGCTTCCAAACTGCCAGGCATGTTGTAGTGAACCACGTAGCGGATGTCGGACTTGTCGATCCCCATCCCGAAGGCGTTGGTTGCGACGATTCCAGACAACTTGCCTGACATGAAGTCGTCTTGCACTTTGCGACGATGTGCCGGTTCCAATCCGGCATGATAGACTCCGATGGGACGTCTTGTTTTTTCCGGTAGCCAGCTTGCCAACTCTTCGCATCGTTTACGCGTTGCTGCGTAGATGATCCCTGCCCCGTCACGCTGCTTCAGGAAGCCGATGAGCTGTTCCGCTTTGTCCTGTTCGTTGTTGGAGTGGGCTACCGAAAAGCGCAAGTTGGTCCGAGCGAACCCGGTCACAAACGTCTTGGGTGACCGTAGCCGGAGCAAATCGATGATGTCTTGGCGAACCGTTGGCGTGGCCGTTGCGGTCAGTGCAATCGTTTGCACATTGTTCAGGTAGCGATCGCGGAACCGCCCCAGTCGTGAGTAATCGGGGCGGAAATCATGCCCCCACTCACTGACGCAGTGAGCTTCGTCGACTGCCAACAAGCTGACGTTCGCCGTCGAAACCGCTTCCAGAAACCGAGCATTGCGAAGGCGTTCCGGAGCCACGTAAACGAGGTCCAGCACGCCGGCAGCCATTTCTTGCATCACGCCCATTTGCTCGGAGGCACTCAGGCTGCTGTTAAGCAATTTTGCGTTGATGCCGAGCGACGTCATCGAGTCGACTTGATCCTTCATCAGGGCGATCAGAGGTGAAACAACGATCGTCGTTCCGTCGCGGGCAAGGCTCGGCAATTGATAGCACAAGCTTTTTCCTCCGCCGGTTGGCATCACGCACATCACGTCTGCACCGCTATCGAGCGCATCGACCACGTCGCGTTGACCGGGGCGAAAACTTGATAAACCGAAACGGGCTAGCAGCGTGGTCGGATCGACGGTGGCTGGTGACATCATCCTTCTACATCAGTTGTCGTTAAAATTGATGGGATCGCGACACGATTCTGGAGACCAACGGGAGCGGGCCAACGTGTACTTGAGCCGTTGCTGGCTTCGCTCGTTCCTAAGCTGCGTTGGAGTATAGGGGATCCTTCGCTAAGCATCGAGAACCGTTATACTGTTCGTATCCCGTCGAGAAATAGAGGAGCATTCACATGGACAGCGAAGGTCAATACGTTTGCGATAGCTGTGGTGAAGAAATTGTCATCCCGGTCGATCCCACTTCAGGGACGCACCAGCAATTTGTCGAAGATTGTCCCGTTTGCTGCAACCCGAGCGTGATTCACGTTGATTGGATTGACGAGGAAGTGCGGGTTTGGGCTGAACCCGAGCAGGACAGGTTCTAGGAAGGCAAACGGATGCAATTGACCACCTCACTGGTGCCCGGAGCCCTCGGTGCGGATGCTGAGAATCTTGGTGCGGATGCTGAGAATGATGACAGGGTCGACGCTGCGATCGTGATCGATGTGTTGCGAGCGTCGAGCGTGATCGTGACGGGATTGGCCAGCGGGGCGCGGCAGGTCATCACGACTCGTGGGATCGACGAAGCGGTCGGCATCGCATCCCAACGCTCCGAGAAACCGCTGCTTTGTGGCGAGCGTGGATGCGTGAAGATCGAAGGGTTTGATCTTGGCAATTCGCCGGACCAATACACTCGTGAGATCGTGTTTGGGCGAGACTTGGTGTTGACAACGACCAACGGGACCCGTGCGATCGAATCGGCAACGCAGGCTAAACGGGTGCTGATTGGCTGTTTTCTGAATTTGTCCGCCGTCGTGCAGCGGCTCGATCCCGATTGGCACGTCCGCTTGGTGTGTGCCGGCACAGCCGGAGCGGTCACGCTCGAAGATGTCTTGTTCGCCGGTGCGGTCGTCACGCTGTGTGAAACACGTTGCGCTGTGCAAAGCGATGATGCCTCGGTCGTGGCACGCCAGACGTGGGAATCGTGGTTTGGCAATGCGGGGATGCCGTCGGCGCCTGCGTTGGAGAGGTCGCTTCGGGAATCGCTTGGCGGACGCAACTTGCTCAAACTAGGGTTTGGGGCCGATATTCGTCGATGTGCCCAAATCGATGTGATGGGGGTTGTTCCCGAGCGGTTCGCAGAATCCCCTGCCCTGTTTGCGTTGCCGTAATCCCGTTTACAGGTACATTCCCAGCGAAAGAGGTTGTGCAGTTTCTAAGTTGTGACTAATACAGTGTTTAGGTACCCATCCACCCCTGCCCGCTGCGCGGCTCGTTGTACCCCACATCCTAATCCGGTGATTTTTTTTTGGCTCCTGGCCCGAATGTGTTCCATGCGTTGGACAGGTCGTGGCAGCGTTGCATTCCGATCCACAAGGTCCTCGTCGCTTGTCCGATTTTTGCGAAGGTGTAAGCTTGCTGAGGCTCTTGCGCACCTAGGTTTTTTGGCTCATCCGGTGGAAGCGTGCGCAGGAGGTTTTCGAGGCATCTCTCCGGTGTCCCATGATTGCTGGCAGGAGCTATTTTCACTGGTTATCGTGCAGTTGCCGGTAGAAACGGAGTCGAGCTCTGCAGAGGTGCAACTTNCGCAGCACCAGCGCGAACCGCAAGGCAGCAATCATTCGCAGCGGTTTGTCGAAAGTCCAGAGCGAAATCTCGTCACCTACCCCGCAGATGTATTAGACACCACCCGAGATGCGCGGTACAACGAGCCGCGCAGCGGGAGGGGTCGAGCGCAGCGAGGAGGAGGGCCGGCATAGAAACAGTGCTGGAATTTCATGCTGTCATCGCAGCCCGCTTTCCCTCTCCCTCGCTTAGGCTCGCACAGGGGGCAGCAACCGAAAACCCTCTCCCGGCTTTGAAACGCCGACCTCTCCCAAAGGAGAGGTAACGGTACCGAAACTGCACGACGCCGAAAACTGGATGACGCATTAACGATAGTCCGAGAACAACGTATCAGGTCCTTGCGTGGGTTTTGCTGTATGGGTCGCTTCCGCGCCAGCGGACTCCTCCACAGGCTCCGTGGTTTCGCCAGAAACTTGCTCAATGGCATCCGTTTCATCGAGCGGGATCCCGAAAATGTCTGCTGCGTCTTGATCCAGCGACGACGCGAGGGACTCGTTCGGAGACGGCTCGTTGTCACGATCCTCGATGCTAGCAATGGAAACGGGCATCACCCAGCTCGGCAGCACACCAATCGTTGCCCTGCAACCCGACAATGCAATGCAGAGAACGGCAAAAAGCGGGACAAACGAAAGGAGTCGCGGTTGGATAGGGGATCTGCGATTCATGATCAACGATATCGGTAGGTGGGATTCTGTGGGCATCGTTTCGGTGGGACGACGTCGAGAAACGTCGTCTCACTTTTATCGGCAAAAGGGGGCACAACGCAATCGAAACTTCTCGGAAATTCGGTTTTTCGAGCTGCGGCGGATGAGGCAGCCACTCGTCCATTGCACAGTAGATGTCGTCTCCCTCAATGCATCCGCCATCGACAGGAAAGTCGGTAGCAGGGACGGCTGAACTTTTTGGAAGGAACCCAGATGATCAAATACACCGTTTTGACTCTCGCGGCGGGTAAGGTTCGCGGACTCGTTTTTTTCGCGACGATCGCTCTGATCAGCGTATCGCTGACGCAGCAGGTGTCGGCTGAAATTCGTTGGCAACGCTCGATTGAATCGACGATCGAATCGGCCAGAACGTCGCGGAAACCGATTCTCGTTTTTGTGACGACCGATTGGTGTCACTATTGCAAAAAGATGAAGCAAGAGACTTGGTCGGATCCAAACGTATCGGCTCCGGTTTCCCAGCATTTCGAAACGCTGGTCCTTGATGGCGACCGCGACCGAGCCATCGTGACGAAGATGGGGCTCAAGAGTTATCCGGTGACACTCTTGTACACTGCCGATGGCAACTTTGTTGATTCTCAAGACGGCTACATGTCGACGGCCAAAGTCATCGATTGGCTCGGCAGCCAACCTCGCTAGCGGAATAGGGCGTGCCGAACTCGACTTGCGTTGACCTTGCCGCCGTTGCTATCGGTCGGTTGGACGTGATTTGAATGGCTGCAAGAAAGAGAACTGTTGGTGTGATGCGATTTTTCCCTTCGAGCTTCGGGTACGCATTGTTGAGGCGATTGTCGGTATGTCGGCCAAGAATCCTCGTCGCCGCGCTCGCGGTGACGACACTTTCGGTAGCGGCATCGGCTCAGCTTCCCAATGGCATGACGCGATCTCGCTGGGCCATGGAAGATCCGGTTTACCAGGAAAAGTATGCCGACGGAGCCGACAAGACCGATATCGCTGGCAAAGTGAAACAGGCGTCGGATGCTCGTTTTATCAAAGATGCATTCGGTTACTATGGATCGGCTGGACTGAGCGTGCTAGGTGATTCCGCCAACCCGATGGCCAGTGCAGAGTTGGGTGCGACCGGTTATTGGACCAGCTACATGACCAATCGCGTCGGGCTCGTCGCGGCGGTCAATACCGATGACATTTACATGGGCGGTGAAGCTGGATTCCGCTTGCAAACACCGACTCGTTTGGCGCCGTTTGCTGGCCTCGGGTTGTTTGCGGGATACGCATCGCATACCGAGCCCGCCGAGAACGATGGCGTCGACAATGACGACAACGGTTGGATCGATGAGCGTGGAGAAGAAGAGGAGATCGGCGGAGGCTTAGCGGCCATTTATCCCGAAGTCGGCGTGCATTTTTGGTGGACGCCGAAAGTGCGGCTGAGTGTTTTCGGCCGCCAATTGATCACCACCGAAGGCCGCGATGCCGATTCGACCTACATTGGCGGATCAATCGGTATCTTTTCACGGTAACTTGCCGCCGCAAAATCAACTTGCGACTTCTTCGATCAAGTCAAGACGTTTGCGGAGCGTAGGAAATCGAACCCCCATCGCGAAGATGCAAACCGTGATCACCGCAAGGTGCAGAGCGAGGTAGCCATCAAGGAGCATCAAGATTGCGTTGAAAACGGCAGCCCCTTCGAGGATTGCCAAGGCGACAATCCGTGTTGCACTTGCCGCTCCGACCAATTTGCGTATCGCCGGTGTCATCGTGATGTTCTCGTCAATTGGGCGAGGGACGTTCTCCTTCGAGGCGATAAACCGATTGATCGATGCCTGACGCATGATCTTGGAGACCAGCATGGACGCCACTAAGGATCCCGCGCCGAGCACGGCACCCATCAGCGGCAAAACGAGATCACCGGCACCGGCAGGCATCGCGACGGGTGCTGGGTTGGCATTGGGTGCCGAACGGAGGGTCATGAAGGCAAGGATTGCGGTGATCAACAACACTCCTTGAATCAAAGCAATGGCAATGATTTGATTGGTCCGCAGCGTCGTCAAAAGGGTGCCGGTGGACTCGGTTGCAGCGGCGCTGGCCGCCGTTGGGCTGAGATAAGGATTTTGGACCGGATCGCTCAAGTTGATCTCCCTTCGATTTCCGCACCGGTACTTAGAACCTATCTGAAAAGGGACTGACCCTCTCTTGGTCTGAGCGTATCGGCAGCGATTCCATTGGAAAACAAACAGTTTTTGAGCAATCGAATCGTAGGTCGACAAAGGGTCAGACCCCTTTTCGGTTAGGTTCTTAGTTCGACATGCATTCCAATAGATCAATCAGTGCTTGTGGCAACTGTTTGTGTTCGGTGAATGTTTTTTCAAATGGAGTCAGCACGCATTGGCTGTTGACCTCGCCAGCCATCACTCCGGTCGCTCCCGCACCAATCGACTTGACTGCAAAATCACCAAGTCGAGTCGCCAACATTCGATCATCGGGTGAAGGGGAACCGCCTCGTTGAACATGGCCAAGAATGACGGTGCGGGTGGCAAACGTGCATTCAGCTCGCTGTAATTTTTCTGCCAACATCAACGCACCCCCTTCTTCGTCCCCTTCCGCGACAACGACGATGATCGATTTCTTTCCGGTCTGCTGTAACTGACTAAGATGTGCCACGATCCCTGGGATCTCCGTGGGGGTTTCGGGGACGCAGGCGATCTCGGCTCCGGCAGCCAATGCGGTGTACAGCGCTAAGTAACCGCTGTGCCTTCCCATCACTTCGACCAAGAAGAGTCGTTCGTGGCTCTCGGCGGTATCGCGTAATTTGTCAATCGCATCGACGGCGGTTTCTACGGCCGTCGAGAAACCGATCGTGAAGTCGGTTCCAATTAGATCGTTGTCGATGGTGCCGGGGCATCCCACCACTTGTCCGTCCCAATGTTTGACCAATTCGGCGGATCCGCGAAAGGTCCCGTTGCCACCGATCGGGACCAAGGCATCAATCTTGTGTTGACGAAGGTTCTCTGCTGCGGTGCGGACCCCCTCGTCGGTCATGAATCGTTGGCAGCGAGCACTTCGAAGAATCGTTCCGCCTCTTTGGATGATGTTCGAGACATCGCGAGCCCCCATGATGGGCTGCTGCTTGGCGTTTAGAAAAAAATTCTGGTCGATCAACCCTTGGTAGCCACGATTGATTCCAACGACTTCGTGACCCGCCGCCGTCGCACTGCGGACGACCGAACGGACACAAGCGTTCATGCCCGGAGCATCTCCACCACTACAAAAAACACCGATACGCACAGCTAGGTCTCGCTTTGAAAACCACGATAGAATGTCACAGGACGATGACAACATGGTACCTCGAATTCTGCTTGACGGGAAAGCCCGCCGAGTGGCGTCTCGCCTCGCTTACGTTCGTAGCGAACCAGTGGGCCGTCAAGGTTAAAACTGCGAGTTGGGACGTAGTGGACTTCGCCAGAAGTCCCTGAGAACATTTGAGTTACGGATTTCTGGCGAAATCCACTACCCTAACACTTAATGCTGACGGAACACTAGGAACGCAGCACCAACACGGGGCAGTGGGCCAAGCGGACCACTCGTTCCGCAACCGATCCAAGCAGCATGTGCTTGAAGAATCCGTAGCCATGCGACGCGATCACGATCAGGTCCGCTTCTTTTTTTTCGGCGAACCCCGCCACCTCATGGCCAGGGTCACCGATCAAGACCACCGAGTTCACCTTTGCAAATCGTTCACCGGCGAGGCGATTGCGAAGTTGCTCTTCGACCTGTTCGACACGTTGTTGATCGGAGACACCGGTGTACATCATGCCCGGCTCTGCAAAGTTCAGCTCCGCCAGCACATGAACGGCATAGACGGCTCCTTCGTCGCCAGCAATCTCAACGGCCTTTTCAATCGATGCAATCGAGAAATCGCTAAAGTCAATGGGCGCAACCACCCTGTTTGCGTGAAGTCCAGCCATGAGGACACTCCCTAGTGGTTAAGAGACGTGAGTGGAGATGACGCGTTCGGTAGGATGTAGCAAACGCAATACCGAACCGCCGTTTTATGCGGATTTCGGTCGCGGGCGAAGGCAAGGGACTCCATTCTGCATTGACTTGGCGACAACATGGCGATGATGGCTACCGCTACCCTGTGCGTGGACGCTCATGTTTTCGTCGTAGCGCGACAATTCGGCACGCTTTTGTGCAGTCTTGCGGCCATCCGATGTCACTGGGTGAGCAGCAATCTCTCAAGCGTCGTTCCGAGATCGGGATTGTGTCGGCGCCAGTGGCAATTTGGTTGTGGGGCTTGCGAGCAGGTGCTTCGTTTGAAGACGATCTCGATCCCCCTGCGACGGTATGTCAGCGCATTCAGAGCTGGTGTCTGTGCGGTTTTGGCGCAAACGTTGCGCACGCTAGCTTTCCCACCCTTCAAGTTCGACTCGTGAAGCGATCGGTTGATTCGGCAGTTTGCCGAACTGGTTAGGATGCGGAGGTTGGGGCGCGTTTCGGGCTGAGTTTCGTTTAGGTCGCTTCGGCTTCTCGTATTCCGCCGCAGCTCAATTCTCGGGAGGGCGGTTTCCTACCGGCCACACTCTCAAGTGATTTGGCCGGTGGGAACCGGCCCTACCCCGAACGCCTACTCGCAATTCAAGCTGAGTCGGAATACTCGCTTCCTTCGGCAACGCAGGGGTTCGTCAACGTACCGATTCCTTCGACTTCAACGCTGCACGTGTCGCCCGGCGCCAAGAAGACCGGTGGCTTTCTGGCTGCCCCCACGCCTGGTGGTGTTCCTGTAAAGATGATATCGCCTGGTTTCAACGTGACGATCTGCGACAGATGCGTGATCAGCTCTGGGACGGAGAAGATCAATTGTTTTGTCGTGCTGTCCTGGACGACCTCCCCATTGAGGTGCATCCGAACACGGAGGTTACTGGGGTCGGGTAACTCGTCGGTTGTGACGATGCAGGGTCCGAGCGGAGCGAAGGTATCGAACGTTTTGCCCAGCAACCATTGGCCGCCTGGGCGACCATTTTGCCAATCACGCGCGGAAACATCATGCCCGCAGGTGTAACCCAAGACATGGTCCATGGCGGTGTCGATCGAAACCTGTTTCGCTGTTTTGCCAATCACAACCACCAATTCGGCCTCATAGTCAACCTGATGCGCGATTCGCGGTAAGCGAATGGGTTCACCATGACCGATCAATGCCGTATCGAACTTGCTGAAGACGACCGGTTCGGTGGGTATGTCGGCACCGGTTTCAATCGCGTGATCGCGGTAATTCAAACCGATGCAGATGACCTTGCCTCCGTGGGCAACCGGAGGCAGCAATCGCTGGGGCGCCGGTTGCCACTGAGAATCGGTTGGCTGCGGTAGCTTCGCGAGCCAATCCGAGTTGCCAGCCAACAGGCTCCACTCGTTGGGGGCATCATGGGCGAACGAAGACAGCGGACAAAGTTGATGGTCGCGGTAGAAGGCGTACTCGGCTTGTCCACGAGCATTGGTGAATCGGCAAATGGCCATCGTCAACGGTCCTACGGTTGCAATTGTGATTTGTATTCCCAGCGGTTTTTCCACTCCGGGAAGAACGTCTTGTACCCATCCACTTCTCTCCAAAACCGTGGCTGAGGTTCGCTGGGGTCAACGCTTCGCTCCGGGTAGTCGAGTCCGGCGACACTGTTGTCGACCGACTCACTCCAGGCGATCAATTCGGCCTGCAACTTCGCTGCAAGCTCGGGTTGGTCCGCAGCGATGTCGTGTGTCTCACCGGAATCCGACTGCAGATCATACAACGAGAACGTTCCCTCGCCGATGTCTTGAGTGAGCAGTTTGTATTGATTGTCGATCCACGCAGCGCGTCCAAGGTGACGGAAAGGAATCGGCTTTTCACGACGCTCGAGGTTCTGGGTGAACAAGGGTTTCAGGCTGACGCCGTCGATTGAACGGGAGGGCTGCGGCGGATCGATCTGAAGCAGATCGAGGAGTGTCGGCAGAATATCCATCGTACAGGCGGGGTAGTTGGTCACGCGACGTTTTACGTGCTGGGGCCATTCGATGATCGCAGGAACGCGTAGTCCGCCCTCAAAGAGGGTCCCTTTGTGGCCTCGCAGTCCCGCGGTGGTATCCGGTTGGATTTTCGGCAGTCCCCCATTGTCGCTGCAGTACCACACCAGCGTCTTTTCGGCGATCTTCGATTCTCGAAGTCCCTGCCGCAGCATCCCGATGCTACGGTCCATCGCCACCAATTCGCCATGGTGTTGTTGCGAGGCCGCGTTCAGCGATTCAAACGGTTCGCAATCCGCGTCACTGGCCCGCCAGGGTTGGTGGGGCGTGCCGTACCAAATGACAGCGAAGAAGGGTTGACGCGAGCTTGATTGCCGGTCGATAAATTCCAGTGCTTCGCTCACAACGATCTCCGATGAATCTCCTTGGAACTCTTCGAACTTGCCTCGCCGACTCAGCAAGGGATCCCTGTCGAAAAAGTTGCTGACCGACAACCAATGATCGAATCCAAAGTGGCCGGGATGGTGCGAGTCGGAATCCAGGATAGGAACGCCTGGTCCGCGCAGGCCGTTGAGATGCCATTTTCCGAAATGCCCCGTCACATAGCCGGCCTTTTTCAAGATTTGTGCCAACGTCGTCTCTTGCCGGCGGAGCGCATAGCCGTGACTCTCGACGCCGGTGCGATCGTTCGATCGGCCGGTCAGCACGCTGGCACGCGTCGGCGAACAGACCGGGGCTCCTGCATAGAACCGATCGAAACGCAGCCCACCGGCTGCCATTGCATCCAAGTGAGGTGTTTTGAGGATGGGGTGGTTGTAATAACCCGTTTGCCCCCAACCTTGATCATCTGCCATCACCAACACAATATTGGGCCGAACCGTTGGATCGGCTGCGGTCGAAGTACGGCAGGCAGCAGAGGCAACCAGCAAGGTGGGGGCGAAGCACAAGCAGCAAGGCAACGTGAGAGCTGCGGGAAATCGATTCGCCATTCCAAGCCTGCCTTTTCGAGTCGTTAGGATTCGGGAAGAGTCGTTAGGATTCAGGAAGTCGTTCAGTCCGACGCATCGTGGGCGGTCATCCAATCGATTGCGTCTTGCCGCGATTGTAGCTGGCCATCGAGTTGCATGTCGCGGACCTGCTGCAAAATCTTTGCGTATTCGGGACCTGAGGGGATCCCCAAATCGGCGAGGTCTCCGCCGGAGATCAAGGGCGTTGGATCCAGTTTCTGTGTTGGCCACGTGATTGCCTGCTCCACCAGACGCAGTCCCTCAGGATCGGCACCTGTGGATTGCGCCAACACTCGGCTGACCGCCACAATCGTGGCGGCATCGCGGTGGACCAAGCTGGGTTGAACTTTGGACCAGGGATGGGTATTGGCCGTCGCCAAGACCGGAGCGTGCTCGATCGCGGCAGTCACCTTGCGAACCTCTTCGTTTGACAATCGCCACCGCCGAGTGATTTCGCGTAGCCCCGCTTGGTGGCGCTGAATCGAGAACAGAAAGCAGGCCAGCGTTTCAACAAACGTTCTTGTCCGCTTTTCTGCGAGCAATTGAGCGAGCTGCTCTTGGTCAGCTTGGTCGAGTTCTGGCAGGACATAGGGTGACAGCCCTAGTGCCGACAGGTGGCTGAGACCTTCGAGCACATTGGGCGAGACCATCGTACGCCGCATTTCGACACCAACTCGTTCGCCGCTGACCACAACGATCTCCGCTGCGCTTTTGCAGATTGCCATCGCCGTTCGCTGGTCGACTTGAAATCCGAGCGTGGTCGTAAAGCGTACGGCGCGAAGCATGCGCAGTTTGTCCTCGGCAAACCGCTGGCCCGGATCACCGATGGTGCGGAGGATTTGGCGATCCAAATCGCGTTGTCCCGAAACGAAATCAATCACTTGGCCCCTTTTGGGATCATAAAACAGTCCGTTGATCGTAAAGTCGCGACGCTGAGCGTCCGCTTCGGCACTGCCGAAATGAACGCTATCGGGTCGTCGACCGTCGCTGTAGTCCCCGTCACTTCGGAAGGTCGCCACCTCGGTGGGTTCCACCGGTTGATCACGATTTTTGGAGAGTGATCGTGGGGGCAACACGCCGATGACTCCGAAGCTGGCCCCAAACGCTAGCGTTTGTCGCTTACCGAACACCTCGCAAATGGCTTCCGGCGTCGCATCGGTCGCCACGTCGTAGTCCTTGGGTGTTTTGCCGAGCAGCGCGTCGCGGACACAACCGCCTGCCAAGTAAGCGGTAAAGCCAGCGGCGTCTAAGCGATCGATCACTCGCAAGGCCTCGCTCGCCGGTGCCGAGGAGAAATCAAAGTCGAATGGGGTGGCAATCGGATTCAAGGGGTTTATGTTGTTGGCGAGTAAAGTGGCGTGGTGGCCAAACAGGGGCGGCAAAGATGATTGTGTCGTAGTGGACCGTCAAGGTTGACACTGCGAGTTGGGACGTAGTGGACTTCGCCAGAAGTCCCTAAGAACATTTGAGTTACGGATTTCTGGCCAAATCCACTACCCTAACATTTAATGCTGACGGTCCACTAGGGATCCATTCGATAAAAGCAGTCGATGAACAGGCAACAACCAAGATTTCGGAATAAACGCGGCGTCGTGGGAGTGATTTTTCGCGAACAGAAGTTGCTGGTGATCCGCCGTTCGTTAACGGTCCCGGCGCCTGGGAAATTGTGTTTGCCAGGCGGAACGATCGAAAAAGGGGAAACCGAAGAGTTCGCTTTGGTTCGCGAAATGCAGGAGGAATTGGCCATTGACGTCTCCCCGATTCGGCTTTGTTGGCGCAGCGTCACCCCCTGGGGCACCACATTGGCTTGGTGGTTGGCATCGCTGGCGGAGGACAAAACGCCCGTGGCAAACCCGGCCGAGGTGTCGGAGGTTCACTGGATGACCCGCAGCCAAATTCGATCGACGTCCAACATGCTGCCAAGTTTGCCAGAGTTCCTTGGTGCATCCCAGTCGGGCGAAATCGAATTGGATGTCGCCTTCTAAGGACGCGTTGCGATTCTCGCTCCATCGGATTCGCTGACGGACATCGCCACCCAACCCTCGCGCAGTTCCAATTGGCTGATGACAAGGTTGTGGGCTGCTGGGTGCGATTGAAGAGCCTTGGTGGTCAACGGGAAGCCGTGCGTGGTCGAGAGGACCTTGTTGAAAATGGCGCGGATCGGCAACCGTTCCCGCATCGACAAACTAGGGCCGCTGATCTGGAGGTGGCCCTCGCGAACCAGTTTTGCATTGAGTCCATTGACCTCGGGGACGTAGGCGCCGCGGACGATAAATCGTCGCAGATCGATTTGATCGCCACGCGTCATGCGGACAATGCGAAGGGTGAGCCACATGCAGTTGTCTTCGATTTCGACGGTGATCGGACGTGTTTTCGCGAATTGGATCATCACGTCATCCGGAATGTCGTCAGGCAAGGTCGCTGTGTCTTGGTTGAACAGGATTGCCGAGTCGAAAACCATATCGCGGATCAGTCGAGGTTGATCACGAGGCACCAATTGTTCAAGCATGTTGTTCATGACCGATTGATGCACTTGAATGCTCATCAAGCTATCTCGCAACGCTCGCGGCCGAGGCGTGAAAGCCCCCAATTGCCAATCGCCAGCCAGCCGATAGCGGGCCAAGAGCCTGGATGGTGTCGTTTGCATGTCGACGACGCATGGATCCAGTCGAAGTGCCCCGAGCGGCCCAAGCATGACTTCGGACAATTGCTCGGTTGCTCGGTCCAATTCCGTCTCGACGCGTCCGTCGACTTCGGTGCTGACCTGTTCGCGAATCCGTTGGCTCGCCAATTGATTGGAAAGGGGTTTCAGCGATTCGTATCTTGACGTGGCGATGCTTCGAACCAGAGGCCCGAGTAACGGCCAACGGTCGTAGTCACTCTCAATCCCACGCAGTCGATTGGAACCCTCGACGTCGACCCATGATGTTCCCTTGCGTACCCCATTTGCGCTGATCTCAATCGGCGTGAAGGCTGCGAATCCAGACTCGCCATCGGTTCGAATGGCAACGGGGCCCTTCAGCCCCACTGAACGTGTCCGGACATTGCCGGAGGTTTCGAGTTCGATTTGCCAGCGATCTGGTGAGGGCTTCAAGTGAATTTGAAGATCGCTCTCGACATGACTGACACCGGTGACTCGGCTGCCAAGCATGTGCGTGCTGAGCGGAACCGTTTTGGCTTCCACGTTCGGCAAGACCCGCCCAAGCATTGATTCACTCATTGCAATTCGGATATTCGCATTGCGATAGTAGGTGTCGATGGCCGATGCGACAGCAACCGCTTGGGGGCTTTCTGCGTGTTGGAGCGTTTGTACGGCTTCTGCGATCTCGACGGACACGGTATCAATTTCATTTGATTCCTGATGCTCGATTTGATTGAGCAAGCTGGCATAGTCAATCACACTCCGCGTCCAAGGGCGAACAGCGGCGGCGAGTTGTTCCACCGCATCGTTGTCAAGCCATTCGCGGTGTTCGGGATGCAGGCCATGCCATCGCAACCGCGAAAGAAATCGCTTGGCCAACAACGCACGATCCTCGCCTGGGAGCCCCTGCGAAGTCCGTTCGATTTTGTCGAGCAGCAAGTATTGATTCCATCCCTCCAGATCGTTCGTTTCGGGAAGAAGCTGACGAACTTGATCAACAAAACGGTTCACATCGCCGAACGATTCGGCATCCACGCGGACCAAAGTCGTTTGCGAATCTCGCATCGTTGCGAGTTGCCAGATGGGTTTCCATATCGCCACTCGGCGTTCCACGGCATAGCAAGCGTGTAGCCAACGGATTTGAGCCTCGCGGTCTTGCATCGCTTCGGCGGCTTCGTGACCTTCGTTGAATCGTTGGTCTAGTTGATCAATCAATCCACCTGCTTCGACTTGTCCGAGACGCGGCAACATGCGGAGTTGTTCGAGTGTTTGTCGAACCTGCTTCGTCCAAGTGCTCACCTGTTGCATCGGAGTGGGGGCGAAGGGAACCTGGTCATCCTCCGTCTGCGCGGCCGTCCGTCCGTTGATTTTGCTTTCCGCCATCTGCTGCAATTCGATCAGCTGCTGGTCCAAACGATGGGTGACGGGCCAGCCGGCGGGACTGAATTGTGGAGTCTTTCGACCGGGATCGAGCGAGGACTTTGTCGGTGCGGGTTCGTCAGCAAGGGGGCTCGGGTCGTCGCAGAGCAAGTCGCGATCATGGAGATGGGACTCATCGAGATGTGGTGTCTTGATCTTGGCGAGCACGGAAATCGATTTGGGCAGAATGCTCTTGTGCCCCTCGTCGGGTCGACGATTGTCATTCGCTGCGCTGAGCGACATTGGGTCCGCATTGGCGAAGTCGGTGCTTGACGTCGCGTCGAGGGTTCGTTGTGTTGGCAACGACGGCTCCAGTTGCGGCAAGACCACCGACGCAGCCGATTCATGGCCTGCCAGTTCGTGAGCTTCATTACGAAACGGCGCGGGCACGGTTGTGCGGACTTTGGATGCGTCCACCAGTTCACGTGCGAGTCGTCCCGGCAAGCGAATTGCCCGCGACCCATGCTCGGTTCGCTCGACAGCCGCGACGAGGTTTTTCGGTGGCGCGATTCGTGGGTGCATCACCGCCATGTTGTCGACACCGACCAGGCGTGGATCCCGATCGACAAAATCGCGGTTGTTTCTTGGGTAGGACTGCAACGGATTGGCGACGGTGATCCCAACCGATTGTTGGGTTCGAGCCACCAGTGCCATAAAGGATTCGTTGTGGCTGCCCAGCCACGAAAGCCCCATCACGATCGCCGAAGCGGTCAATGGCCAGAGAATAAGCGATTTTTTAACGTCCTTGAGCATCCCGTTCTCGTCTATGAATTGGGCGGGCGTGGTAGAATAGAATTGCCGCTCGATTGCTGTACGCCTTCCATGGCAACACGCACGGTCCTTGTTTGGATCGGTATTCGATCCGCCGAAAATCACCGGGGCTTGGTGGTCCCTCTAAATGGGGTGAACTCGTTCTCCCTGCCCAGCCGGCAAAGTCGGTTTCGGGGTTCGCAAGACGGGACGTTTTTGGTACGAACGCGGCGCAATTTACCTGGAAATGCGTATTATCCGGACGCAGAATCACAAACCATGCAAATCTTGGCGGGACCGGTCGCATGGATTGGGCAAGCGTTGACCATGATGAGATGCGAGCTCCCCCCTTATCAAAGGATGATTTTCACCGTCCATGAGTGCACTTTCGGGAAAAATCTACGTTGCCGGCCATCGCGGAATGGTCGGGTCTGCGGTTTGTCGTCGGTTGGCGACCGAATCGTGTGAGGTTGTCACGGCGAGTCGCGATCAGTTGGATCTGACTCGACCGGCAAGAGTCGAGGAATTCTTTCGCGACGAAAAACCGGATGCGGTCGTTTTTGCCGCCGCTCGCGTGGGAGGCGTGCTGGCCAATGATACGTACCCGGTTGATTTTTTGTCGGACAATCTTTTGATGTCGACCGCCGCGATCAATGGGGCCTTTGCCGCCGGCGTCAAGCGATTCCTGTTCCTCGGCAGCACTTGCATTTACCCCCGCGATTGCCCTCAACCGATCCGCGAAGATTCGCTGTTGACGGGGCCGCTGGAAAAGACCAACGAGGCTTACGCGTTGGCGAAGATCTGCGGATTAAAACTCTGTCAGTATTACCGGCGTCAATTCGGAGTGATGTTTCATAGCGCGATGCCGACCAACCTTTACGGTCCGGGTGACAACTATCACCCCGAGCACAGTCATGTGTTACCAGCGTTGATTCGGCGATTCCATGAAGCGAAGCAGCAGGGTTTCTCGGAGGTGAGGATCTGGGGCACCGGAACACCGAGGCGCGAGTTTTTGTATGTGGATGACTTGGCCGATGCGATCGCGTTCTTGCTCAAACAAGATCAACCGCCCGATTGGGTTAACGTCGGGACTGGCGTGGATCTGCCGATTTTGGCGTTGGCTTCGCTGGTCGCCGAAACGGTTGGCTACACCGGTCGTATCGTCACCGATCCGTCACGTCCTGACGGCACACCGATCAAATGCACCGACATGTCGTTGCTGCACTCGCTCGGTTGGAACCACCGAGTGCCATTGGCCGATGGGCTGCGAATGACCTACGAACACTTTTTGAGTGAGCAACGCTCTGGCCAACTTCGGTCGGTCTGATCGTTTATTCCTTTTATCTTGCTTTCCCTTTTCTACCGAAAAATCAACAGCAGATTCTCATGTCCAAAACCGCTCTGATCACCGGAATCACAGGTCAAGACGGCAGCTACCTTGCCGAGTTGTTGTTGGAGAAGGGCTATCAAGTCCATGGTTTGGTTCGACGTAGCAGTACGTTCTCCACTCAACGCATCGAGCATATCTATCAGGACGTCCATGAGCACCCTCAGCTTTTGCTTCACTACGGTGATTTAACCGATGGCCAAGCGTTGACCAATTTGGTGTTAGAGATTGAACCGGATGAAGTTTACAATCTGGGGGCTCAAAGCCACGTTCGGGTTTCGTTTGACCAACCGGTTTACACGCTGCAAACCGTGGGGGTCGGAGCATTGAATGTCTTGGAAGCGGCTCGGTTGTTGAACACCAAAAAGCAGGTTCGGGTTTATCAAGCCAGCAGCAGCGAAATGTATGGCGACGTTTTGGCGGTGCCTCAATGCGAAACGACGCCGTTCAATCCACAATCACCGTACGCCTGCGCGAAAGTGTTTGCTTTTCATCAAACGGTCAATTACCGCCGCAGCTATGACATGTTTGCGAGCAACGGGATCCTATTCAACCATGAATCGGAAAGGCGGGGCGAAACGTTCGTGACTCGCAAGATCACTCGAGCGGCTGGACGGATCAAAGTGGGGCTACAACACAAGCTTTACCTTGGGAACTTGGATGCCAAGCGTGATTGGGGATACGCCAAGGATTACGTGGAAGGGATGTGGCGCATTCTCCAGCACAGCGAGCCCGATGATTTTGTGTTGGCGACGGGGCGAACCGAAACGGTTCGCGATTTCGCCAAGCTGGTCTTCGCAGAGCTCGATCTCGACTACGAGGATTATGTCGAAATCGATCCGCGGTATTTCCGTCCCGCAGAGGTGGATTTGTTGCTAGGCGATCCTAGCAAGGCGAAGCACACGCTCGGCTGGGAAGCATCCACCGATCTGGAAGAGCTGGCCCGAATCATGACCCTGCACGACCTGGAAATCGCCAAACGCGAAGCTCATGCCAAGAGTTTTGTCCCAACGAAGTAGCCTGTTTCGATTCGCTACCCTCGACGAAACCGCCTGCAGCGACGAAAATGGCGGCTCGTGAAACGCTGTCCGTCGAAAAACCTAGTCAGGAAAACTATGGCGAAGAAGAGCTCGAGCCAAACTTTCGAGTATGTGGAGCCGATTGGTGATCGGGTCTTGGTGCGCAAAGACGAACCGAAGCGAGAGACTCGCGGCGGGATCGCGTTGCCGGATGCTGCCGAGATACCGACCATCACGGGCCGAATCGTTACGATTAGCACCGTGGTCGAAAACGACGAGGAGTTGCCGCTGCGGCAATACGATAAGATTCTGTTTCACCCCAAGAACTCGATCCCGGTCGATCTGGAACATGACAACCAACTATTTGTCGTGCCGGTCGATGACATTGTCGCCGTTTTCCGCAAAGAGAAACCGAAGTCCACGTGATGGCTGAATCTTGTCAACACGGCAAACCTTACCCTTGGGCACAACTCGTTCGCTTGCCCAATGTCTTTACGGTTGTTGCCGACGTCAGTGCCGGTTTCTTACTTGTCGCTCGAGGGGCGGACCCGGTGGCGCGTTGGGCGGTTGTTCTGCTCGCCGGCATCTCGCTCTATTGGGCCGGGATGATCTTGAATGATGTGTTTGACCTTGAAATCGACCGAAAACAACGACCTACCCGACCGCTGGTGGCAGGCCATATTTGCCCCAAGTTCGCGAAATGGGTTGGCGCAACCTTGCTGGTTGCTGGAATCCTGCTGGCGACCCTTAGCGGCATGGTCTCCCCCACCGACACCGCACCGACTTGGTTGCCGGCAATTTTGGGGATCGTTTTAGCGGGGATGATTCTGGCCTATGATGGCCCGCTAAAAGCGACCCCCCTTGCGCCGGCCGCGATGGGGATGTGCCGGATGCTGAGTTTCCTGCTGGGGGCGTCACCGGCGTTGATTTTGCCCGCTGCAGGCGATCCGTTTACCGACAAGTATGTCGTCGCCATTGCCTTAGGTTTCGGCCTGTACGTGATGGGGATTACGACAATGGCTCGAAACGAGGCCGCTCGTGATGTGGCGGTTAGCGATTGGTCGCATAACCTGAAGGTGGGTTTGGTGGTGACCATGATCGGCGCAGGTGTGTTGGCGTTCGCCCCGCAAACGGCGCCGCGGGCGGTAACGTGGTATTTGTCGCCATGGACGCATTTTCCTCTTTTGATTGGCATGATCGTCTACCCGGTGGCGCTTCGCGGGTACCGCTGTATCCAAAAGCCAAATCCGCAGCGAATTCAAATGACGATCCGGAGCGGCATTTTGACCATCATTCCGCTGTCGGCGGCCGTGGCCCTGTTGGCGGCCGGCCCGTACTTTGGGTTGGCGGTTTTCGCATTGATTGTTCCCGCAATGCTGCTCGGGGCAAAGTTGCCCGTGACGTGAGGGTTCCAATCGCCATCGGTTTCTGTCAGAATACCGACGAACGTCTTGCTTGAGGGTGGTGACCCTTGCGATTGTGAATCGTGAACCTGGTCAGGCCTTAACTGGAGCAGCCATAAGCGGTGTAGCTCTGTGCGAGGGTCGCCTCCCCCAAGCAAGAAGGAAACATCTTGAGGGTGATTCCGCCCCTATTTCTTCTTCGCTCTGACCTTTGCGCCCACTGTATGTCTGAGTCTATCGGCCCCCAGGACGCCAAGAAAAACTCCTACGTTGTTGTCGCACGTCGCTACCGTCCACGTGGGTTCAATGAGTTGGTCGGGCAAGACCACGTGGGCCGAGCGCTCAAGAACGCGATTGAAACCAATCGCGTAGGACATGCGTATTTGTTCACTGGTGCTCGTGGGGTCGGTAAAACCAGCACGGCGCGGATCTTTGCCAAGGCGCTCAACGATCCGTCGGGGCCAACCGCATCACCGGACAACGAGTCGGATGTTGCGCAGGCGATCGATTCGGGTGAAGACGTCGACGTGATCGAAATCGATGGTGCGAGCAACCGAGGGATTGATGAAATCCGCTCGTTGCGGGCCAACGTCAGCGTGCGGCCGAGTCGTTCTCGCTACAAGATCTACATCATCGACGAAGTCCACATGCTGACCGGCGCGGCGTTCAATGCGTTGTTGAAGACGCTCGAAGAGCCGCCCGAGCACGTGAAATTCATTTTCTGCACGACCGATCCGGAAAAAATGCCGATTACGGTTCTGAGCCGATGCCAGCGATTTGACTTCGCTCCGGTGGAAGTTCCCAAGATTGTCGAGCGGCTTCGTGACATCGTCGAGAAGGAATCCGCCGAAGCGGATGCGGATGCGCTGGAACTGATCGCACGGCGCGCGTCGGGGTCGATGCGGGATAGCCAATCGCTGTTGGAGCAGGTGCTCAGCTTCAGTAACGGCAAATTAACGGTCGAGCAGGTCCACGCGATGTTAGGGACCGCCGACGACGAGCGGCTACACGCGTTAGCCAAAGCGATGGCCCAGCGTGATGCGGCGGAGGTGATCCGGCAAATGGATGCCGGCATCGATGCGGGGGTCGACGCGGGGCGGTTGGCCGAGCAATTGTTGGCCTATTTTCGAGACCTGATGGCCGTCACCGTCGGATGCGAGGCAACGTTGATGCGCCACACGTCGGTTGCGCTGTTCGACGAACTGCATGCGTTGGGCCAGCGATGGGGCTTGCAAACGGTTTTGGCGGTCGTTGGTTTGTTGGACCAAACCCTGGTGCGGATCCGCCACAGCGTGTATTCGCGAGTGCTGTTGGAGGCGACCGCGATCCAAATTTGTCATCTGCCCGATTTGCAGCAAATCGTCAATTTGGCAGCCGCTGCCGATTCGGTGACGGCCAGTTCGCCTTCCCCGGCTCGGGTGAGTCCGCCGCCAACGGTGCAGGAAAAAAAAAACAGTGAACTAAACTCGCCGCACTTCGATCGGGCTACTCAACCGATCCCTGAGCCTGTATTGGCTGCGGCGATCTCGCCCTCATCGGCCCCCCCTTTGTCGGGTTTGCAGCTAGATTCCTCCGTCGCGCCAACGCTCCGGGTGGATCGTCCCGTTGCAGCGGAGCCGAGTGCAGCGGAAACGTCGCCTGCACCGGCGCGTTCGCAAACGCCGTCCGGCGAAGCGGATGCAGAAGCGGATTCAAACGGGAGCCCATCGCTCTCAGGCCTGTCCTGGAACCCGCAAAACGCAGCGCAGTTTTGGACAGCGGCTATCGACCTGGTTGAGCCGATGACCGAGACGCTCGCACATGCGGTCGATCGCGTGGTCGCCGAGGGAAATCGATTGCGTTTGTTCTTTCCGGGGGAATCGAAGCTGGCGTATTCTCGCTGCGAACACGCGAATCACAAAAACGCGCTCACCGAAGCGATTTCGAAGTTGGCGGGGCGCGAAATCACCTTGGAATTGGTTCTTGATCCGCCGAAAACGGTGGCGGTTGCCCCCGTGGCTTCGGCTTCGCCAGGCCGGTCGCGAATGCAGCGGATGAAAGAAATTGAGAACCATCCACTCGTCAAGTCGTGCCTTGAAGTCTTCGATGCGGAGATCGTCAAGATCGAGAAACCGCGATAGAGATAAAGATCGAGAAACCGCGACAGATAACGTGCCAACTCGAATCGAGGGCCGTTTGATCTTGGCAAGCCATGATCCGCGCAGCGAGCGGAAAACCGCATTAGTTGCGGCAAGCCTGGTCTGCCGGTATACAATCTGGTCGTCAACTCCCTGTTTCAGCCCCTTCTTGATAGCATCCAAGGTCAATTCATGTTCAAAGGACTCGGAAACTTAGGCAACATCGCATCGATGATGGGGTCGCTGCAGCACTTGCCGGGGAAAATGAAAGAGCTGAACGAGCGGATGAAGAGTGAAACGGTCAGCGGGTCCTCATCATGTGGCGACGTCTCGGTGGTGATGAACGGGGTGGGGGAAGTGCAATCGATCCAAATTGGCGGCCAGTTGTCGGGATCTGACGCGGAAGCTCCCGTTTTGGAAGCGACCAACGCAGCTGGGGCGTCAGCAAAGCAAATGTATGCGGATGCGATTAGCCAAATGGTGAACGAGATGGACCTGCATATCCCCGGTTTAGATAACATTCTGACTCACTTCACTGGTGGTTGATTCGATTGATGAGCAAGGATGTTGGTAGCAATGCTGGTGGTGGCAATCATGCCGGCGCCGTCGCAGATTTGGTGGATCAACTTGGCCGCTTGCCGGGAATTGGCCGCAAAAGTGCTGAGCGTTTGGCGTTCCATCTGCTGCGAGTGAGTGAACAAGAGGCGTTGGCCTTGGCCGATTCCATTCGCCGGGTGCGGACCGATGTACGGTACTGCGCCGATTGCTTCAATCTGGCGGAAACGAATCGCTGTGCGATCTGCTCAGATCCCGGCCGCGACACCACACGGTTGTGTGTGGTGGAACAACCGCGTGATCTGATGAGTCTTGAACAATCGAGTGCGTTCAAGGGACTTTATCATGTCCTGTTGGGGCGAATTGCTCCACTCGATGGAATCGGGCCCGATCAATTGACGATCGATGCACTGGTCGAGCGGGTCCGCCAAGGGGCGTTTGTCGAAGTGATCATGGCGACCAACCCAACGGTCGAAGGGGATGGTACTTCGCTGTACATTTCTAACCTGCTCAGCGAGTTTCCGGTGCCGATTACACGGCTTGCGCGAGGCATCACTGCGGGGAGTGTCCTGGAATATGCAAATCGCGAAATGATTGCCGATGCCCTGATTGGACGACAAAAGCTATAATTCTTTGTGCTCTGGCACGAATCGTGCTGTAAGATGAAAGTTCACCGGAGCCGTAGTCCCAGGAAGCGGGAAGAGCGGCGGCGATCACGTTACTCTTTTTGTTGAGAATGCAGCGATGCGGATGTCGATGGGCCTTCAGGCCCGGCAAATGCAGGTCCAAAAACTGGCTCCACGGATGATCCAGTCGATGGAGATTTTGCAGCTTCCGATGCTTGCCCTCCAAGAGCGGATCGAGCAGGAGATGAACGAAAATCCACTGCTCGAGCAGCAAGACGTTGATCCCTCGGAGCCGGACCATCCGGACGACGATCCCCCTTCGGCCGACACGCGGAGTGAGAACGAAAAGGAGTTGGTGGTCGACAACGATCACGACAACCAAGAAGATTTCGAACGACTGCAGAACATGGTCAATGATCTGCCGAGCACGATTGATGACTCGTTTCGTCGTTCCGCCAACCGAGTGCAGGACGATTCCGATCGCCGTCACGATTTGATGGCCAACGCTCAATCGCGTCCTGAATCGTTGAACGATTTTCTGTTGCACCAGCTTGCCGAGTTGGACATTGATGATCGCGTCGAGAAGATCGCCGAGCGAATCATCAGCACGTTGGACGCGCGCGATGGTGGTTACCTGCGAACGCCGCTGTCGGATTTGTTGCCGGCTGGGCATACCGACGAAGACCTCAAATTGGCCGAAAAAGCACTCGTGATCGTCCAGTCGCTCGAGCCCACGGGGATCGCCGCGCGGGACTTGAGCGAGTGCTTGCTGAACCAACTGTCTCCGACGGCGCCCTTTCACGACGAGATGGTGACGTTGATCCAATCGCATTTGATCGACTTGGCCGAGAATCGGTTGCCCCAAATTGCGAAGAAGACCGGCTTCACGATTGAACAAATTCAAGTTTTGCGAGAAGAACTCCACACGCTGAACCCCAAGCCGGGCGCGGCGTTCATGGAAACCTACGTTCCCAACGTGACGCCCGACATCATTTTGGAGCAGGACGAAGAAGGGGAATACAAAGTTCGTCTGGATGACGACCGCGTTCCAACCCTTTACATCAGCGACTACTATCGCAGCCGATTGCAGGATCCCAAGGCGACGGCTGAAGAGCGAGAGTTTATCAAGCAGAAAATCAGTAGTGCACAGTGGTTGATCGATTCCATCGAGCAGCGACGTAGCACGTTGACGAAAGTGGCCGAAGCAATCGTTGAACATCAAAAACGTTTTCTTGACGAAGGCCCCGAGGCGATCGAGCCGTTGAAGATGCAGCAGATTGCAGACAAAGTTGGCGTCCATGTGACGACGGTCAGCCGGGCGGTTGACGACAAATGGATTCAAACGCCGCGAGGCATCTTACCGTTAAAACGTTTCTTTGTCGGAGGCACGCAAACCGAAGATGGTGACGATGTGGCTTGGGATACGATTCGCTTGAAGCTGCAAGAATTGATCGACAAGGAAGACAAAAGTGATCCATATAGCGACGAGCTGTTGGTGGATGAACTGAAGAAGGCAGGGATGAACGTTGCACGGCGAACGGTCACCAAGTACCGCAAGCGAATGGGGATCCCCAGCAGCCGCCAACGACGAGATTGGTCGCTCGTTAAGAAGTAGGCGGCGGCAGGAAGCCCTTTCGGTGACTTGTCTCAACACTCAAGTCACGGAAATTCGGTGTCCACCACCCCGGCGAGAAGAATGCTTGTAGAATAGGGGGCCACTTTCCTCCCTCCCTTTCTGAGGACAAAACTCCCGATGAGATCACTTCTTCCGCTGTCACTGCTCGCCATGGGCATTGCGCTGGTTTCCTCTGCCACGGCTGCTGATCGCCCGAATATTCTCTGGCTCACTTGCGAAGACAACAACGTCAATTGGGTCGGCTGTTATGGAAATCCGTACGCGGAAACCCCCAACATCGACCACTTGGCGAGCGAGGGCTTCCAGTACATGCACTGTTACTCGAATGCGCCCGTTTGTGCGCCACAGCGAAGTACCTGGATCACCGGTGTGCATGCAATCTCGATGGGAACCCATCCGATGCGCAGCCGCTATCCGATTCCCCACGAGACGATTCGCTATTATCCCGACCTGCTAAAGGATGCGGGCTACTATGTCGGCAACGCCAAAAAGACCGACTACAACATCGGTGGTCGCGAGGATGACAGTGCTTGGGACACGATGAAGGTGGATTGGGCAGAACTGAAGCAGCAGCAGCCCTTCTTCATGGTGATCAATAGCACCAAGTCGCACGAGTCCCAAGCGTTTGGAGACGTCGACCATACGACGCACAGCCCCGACGACGTGCAGCTGGCGAAGTACCATCCTGACATCGACGACATCCGTAAAAACTACGCGCTTTACCATGACAAGATGAAGGCCATGGATGCCGAGATTGGCGATGCGTTGGCAAAGTTGGAAGCGAGCGGCATGGCCGAGAACACGATCGTGATTCACAACTCGGATCATGGTGGTGTGATGCCACGCAGCAAGCGGTTCCTGTTCAACAGCGGGACGCATTGCCCATTGATTATCCGTATCCCTGAAAAGTTCAAGCATCTGCGTCCTGCGGAGCCCGGCAGCAAGATCGATGATTTGGTCAGTTTTGTCGACATGCCCAAGACATGGCTAAACCTTTGCGGGGCCGAGACGCCCGAATACCTGCAAGGCAAGGTTTTTCTCGGGCCCGACAAAGAAACGCGTGATTATCACATTAGTTTCCGGGGCCGAATGGACGAGCGCTGTGACAATGTTCGCGCGATTCGTGACAAGCGTTTCTTGTACATTCGCAACTACATGCCGTATGCGCCGTGGGGCCAACATCTTGATTACCTTTGGAAGATGAAGGCGACCCAAGCGTGGGAACAGCACCACTTGGAAGGAAAAACCAACGCGATCACTGGCCGCTTCTTCCAAACCAAACCGATGGAAGAGCTTTACGACACCTCGGTCGACCCCGACAATGTGAACAACTTGATCAAGGATCCGGGTTATACGAAACAAGTTGCGACGCTGCGCAAGGAACTCGATCAGTGGCAGCTCAATATTTGTGATGCGGGATTGCTGCCCGAAAGTGAAGTCGCCAAACGATCGGAAGCGTGTGGAAAGACCATCTATGAAATGGTTCGGGATCCGGCACTCTACGACCTGAAAGCGTACCAGCAAGCAGCGGCACAGGCTCTCGCACAAGATCCCGACAATTTGTCGATCTTTTACAACAATCTGAATGCTGCCGATGCGGGCCTGCGCTATTGGGCCATTGTCGGATGTTTCCATTTGCAGGGAGAAACCCCGCTGGATCCCAAGATCATTCATGCCGCTCTCGAGGATTCCTCGCATCATGTCCGCATCATGGCGGCGTGGATCTTGTATCGCGATGGCGAAAAAGCGGTGGCCCAAAAATGCTGGAACGAGTTGTTGCAAGAAAGTTCCTATGCGTCACTGAAGATTTTCAACATCGTGGATTGGATTGGTGATGGGTATGAGCCCTATCTGGATTCGATGCGAGCGTGTCAATTCAGCCATCAAGGGTATGTCAGTCGGATGCAACAAACCGTGGGTGTTGGCAAGAAGAACGGCAAGAAGGCCACGAAGTAGGGCGTTTGTGCACCCTCAAGGGTGCCTGGCCTTTCACTCGGGTCGAACCTGAGACGCTCCTCTTGTATCATCTCTGGTCTCACTCGGTTGGCTTCCCAACGCCTGGCACCTTCATCCCCTACGATTCGAATGACCTCCAAATCCATCCTGATTTATGACACCACGCTGCGAGATGGCTCGCAGGGTGAAGGCGTTAGTTTTTCGCTGCAGGACAAGCTGAACATTGCAGAGCGTCTCGCCGAGATTGGCGTCGATTTCATCGAAGGTGGCTATCCGCTTTCGAATGAAAAGGACGTGGCATTCTTTCAGGAAATCAAGAAACGGGATCTCGGCAAGACCAAGGTCTGCGCCTTTGGGATGACGCGGCGCAAGCGTGTGAAGGCCGAGGAGGATCCTGGCATGAGAGCGCTCGTGGCCGCCCAAACGCCCTGCATTACCTTGGTTGGCAAGACCTGGGACTACCACGCCACGGAAGTCCTGAATGTGACGCTCGACGAAAACCTTGCACTGATCGGAGAGAGCGCCGAGTTTCTCGGTCGCAGTGCGGAGGTGATTTATGATGCCGAACATTTCTTTGATGGATTCAATGCAAACCCCGAGTATGCGATCAAGACGCTTCAAGCGGCGGCCTCGGCCGGTGCTGTTTGGTTGTCGTTGTGTGACACCAACGGCGGCACGTTGCCCGATCGGATTGCGGAAGTGACGGCGATCGCGATCAAGGAACTTGCCGACTACAACGTTCAATTCGGCATCCACTGCCACAATGATTGTGAACTCGCGGTTGCCAATTCGATCGCGGCGGTTGACGCCGGTGCGACTCAGGTACAAGGAACGATCAACGGGATCGGCGAACGCTGCGGAAATGTGGATCTGGTCTCGGTGATGGCCAATTTGGCCCTCAAAAAGCAGGGCTACTCCGTCTTGGGTGGCCGATCGCTGCAGCCGCTGACGGAGTTGAGTCGGTTTGTCTATGAGACCGCGAACTTACAGTGGCGCAACAGCCAACCGTTTGTCGGTCAAAGTGCGTTTGCTCACAAAGGGGGCATGCATGTCCATGCGATCAACAAAGCAGCCAAAACCTATGAACATATCGATCCCGTCTTGGTCGGCAACGAACGACGTATTTTAGTCAGCGAGTTGTCAGGCCGCAGCAACATTGTGGCCGTGGCAAATCGTTACAACATCAAAAACGACCGCGAGTTGATGGACAAGGTTTTGGCGGAAGTCGTACGGCTCGAGAACCAAGGCTACCAGTTTGAAAACGCGGGCGCTTCGTTTGATTTGCTGGTCAAACGGCTCGCGGGAACATTCAAACCGCACTTTGAAACGATCAAGTATCGGGTCGTTGCCGGCGATCGCGACAGCGAAGCGAGTGCGGTTTATGCCGAAGCGATCATTAAATTGAAGGTCGGCGATCAGCTCTGGTTTGACGCAGCCGAAGGTCATGGGCCGGTCAACGCGCTCGATGCGGCGCTTCGCAAAGCACTTGCTGATGACTTTCCCCAGCTCAACCAAATGCGATTGATCGACTACAAGGTCCGCGTCGTCGATTCGGGAGCCGGCACGGCAGCCTCGACGCGCGTGAACATCGAAAGCTGTGATGACAAAGAATCATGGGGGACGATCGGCGTCAGCGAGAATATTATTGAGGCCAGTTGGCGAGCCCTCGTGGATGCGGTTGAGTACAAACTACACAAAGCAGAAATCAATTCGGGGCCGTGATGGTCAGGCCAAAGGAGACGATTCAATGAGCCGGCGTGAAAAGATTGAAGCGATGCTAGCCGAGGAACCGCAGGACACGTTCTTGCGGTATAGCTTGGCGATGGAGTTGAAGAACGAGCAACGTTATGACGAAAGCTTGTCGCGACTTGAGCAGATGACGCATGACACGCCGCCTTACGTTCCCGCATTCTTTATGGCGGCGCAAACGTTGGCGGATCTCGACCGGGTCGATGAGGCAAGGACCTACCTGCGTGCGGGGATCGACGAGGCGAGAAAACAGGGGGACCACCATGCCGCGGCCGAAATGAGCGATTTCTTGACATCGCTTGGGGACCGTGGTGAGTCCGCCTTGTAGAGGGGGGCCTGTTCTCAAAATCTCTGAAACGGCGAAATGCGTCTGTAGCCTATCCCACGTGCGCTTCCGTCGGGTGAACCATTTATTTCCTCATTTTTTCGCGCGTGAAACACGTGTTTCAGGAGTCGTTGTGTCGGCCGAGCAGACCGTGGCCATTGTGCTTCGAACGATCGAATTTAGCGAAACCAGCTTGGTTGTGACGCTGTTCACTCGCGACTTCGGGCGGCTGTCGGGGCTGGCCAAAGGGGCCCGGCGGCCGAAAGGTCCCTTCGAAGGATCGCTTGACCTGTTGAGCGTTTGTCGTGTAGTCGTTCTTCGTAAGAGTACCGATGCGCTCGATTTGTTGACCGAAGCGAAGTTGCATCGACGTTTTCGCGGGGCCGAACGTTCGTTGCCTCGCGTTTACGCTGGATATTATGTCGCCGAGATTTTGCGGCTTTTGACCGATGACCATGACCCTCATGCAGATGTTTACGATTTGACCCTCGCCACGCTGAATCAAATCGATGGGGTTGGCGACGTGGGTTCGTCCATCCTCTACTACGAAGCTCAGTTGCTGCGGTTGCTCGGCCATGCGCCGGGGATCGATCGCTGCACCGAGTGTGGGGCGGACGTGGAGATGTCGGTACCGCGGATCCCGTTCGCACTGTCCACGGGCGGTGTGGTTTGTCGTCGTTGCGCTTCACGGCACACCGGCGTGATTTCGGTCCAGCGTTCGACGCTCGAACAACTCAAACAGCTGCTTGACACGGAAACGAGGCCCGATGTGCTGGTCACCAGCCGCCTTTATGGGGAGCTTCGTGCGGTGATGAGCCGATACATTCAAACGATCGTGGGCAAGGTGCCCCGAACGCAGCATTTATTGCCGCAGTCGATCTTGACTGCCTCGACAAGGACGGAACCGACCGCATGATGCGATACGCCCCCAAACCGAATGATCGCGTGCAGCCACCATTTGCTGACGCCGCGAAGTTTGCTGACGCAGCAAACTACGTTGGCGTCGTGGCGATGATTTCGACGGCGCTGCTTTTTGCGGGATGCCAAACATTCCGTGGGCTGCCGGGCCCCTTCGGTTCGACACCGGAACCGGTCGTGCCCAATCCACCCAGCGATTTCCCCGTCAAGCAAGCATCCTTTGGCGATTCCGCAAGAAAGACAACGAATCAAGTTGTCAATTTCGTCACGATGCGAGAACAAGAGGACACCTCCAAGGCGAAAACGCTGTATCAGCAAGGAGACGTGCTTTTTCAAGAAGGTGGGGAACAGTACGAGCAGGAGTCGGAGCGAGGTCGCGCCGAAAGCACCTTCTTCAAAGCGGCGAAGTTGTTTCGGCGGGCCGGCGAGGCGGCGCCAGGCACGGCGTTGCAACAGGACGCGATGTTCATGCAAGCCGAAAGCCTGTTTTTCGCCAATCGATTGCCTGACGCTGCGGAAGTTTATGGAAAGCTGCAAAAGCAGTTCCCTCGCAATCGGCACAACGATCTGGTCACCGCGCGCCAATTCAACATCGCTCGCTATTGGATCGACACCGAAAAGGCAACCGAAGGCAAATGGAGGCTGCCAAATTTAAGCGACTACAAACGCCCCGTCCTCGACGCGGATGGTCATGCCATTCGTTTGCTGGATCAGCTGCGCTACGATGATCCGACCGGCCGGCTAGCGGATGACGCGACGATGGCTGCAGCCGCGGAGCAGATTCGTCAGGGTAAGTACGACAAAGCAGACGAGTTTTTGACCGATTTGCGAGAAACGTATACCGACAGCGATCACTTGTTTTTGGCCCACTTGATGGGAATCAATTGCAAGTTGGAAATCTATGCGGGGCCACAGTACAGCGGTTTGATTCTCGACGAAGCCGACAAGTTGGTTCAGCAAACTCGCACACGGTTTCCGGACAAGATGCAGGACCCCCAATACGCCGACCATGTCGCTCGGGCCGCAGCCAAAATCGCGTACCACCAAGCCGAACGGTTGGCCTATCGTGCCGAGTATCGTGAAAAGAAGAAGGAGTATGGTGCCGCCCGCGTTTATTACAACGAATTGTTAACCCTGCATCAGAACACGCCTCACGCCGACAATGCACGAGAACGGCTGGCGGCCATCGAAGATTTGCCTGCTGTGCCCCAGCAGCGGTTGTCGTGGTTGACCACCGTCTTTCCTGACTCCAAGGCATCCACGCCGTTGGAGGCGACCTTTCGTACCGACGGGGATCCGGATGTGGAACCCGAAAGCAAGACGTTGCTACGATGATCGCGGCCACAAAACCGATTCGCCGAAACGTCGCTCACGGGTTCTCGTTTGCTGTGGGTTGGACGCTACTGATGCTCAGCGGATGCGCGATGTACCAGTACGGTCCGTCGTCGCTGTATCGTTCCGACATTCGAACCGTTCATGTCCCGATCGTTCGGAATATGACCTTTCGTCACGATCTTGGGGTTCGGCTGACCGAAGCGCTCGTCAAAGAGATCGAAGACCGCACCCCCTACAAAGTAACAGGCGACCCAAATGCCGACAGCACGTTGGTGGTGACCTTGGTCAGCGAAAACAAAACCGTGTTGACGGAGACAAGTTCGGATGACCCGCGAGCACTCGATGCTTCGGTCACGGTCGAGGCGAATTGGATGAACCGCCGGGGTGAACTGCTGCTGCAGAACTCGGTCGTACCGAATAGCGGCACGATGATTTCGTTTAGCCAGGCGTCAAGGTTTGTTCCGGAAGCGGGACAATCGATCGACACGGCCACGCAAGCTGCTATCGAGGATCTTGCCGAGCGAATTGTATCTCAAATGGAATTTCGCTGGTAAGAAACGACAGATTACCGCGATGGGCGCTATGCGACCGCTGTTCCGCAGCTAAGATACCTCGGCAGACGATGGAGAGTGGTCACCGAGGGATCGCGTTGCGTTTCTTGTTAACAGGACTCTGACACTGGATTGGGATATTGGACGGCGCCGGCTGAACCTGCGATCGCGGCCGCTGGTGATGGGGATCTTGAATGTGACTCCCGACAGTTTTTCTGATGGCGGGCGACATGTCGCGATTCATGACGCCGTCGAAACCGCTCTTCAAATGCAAGCCGACGGTGCCGATATCATCGACATCGGTGGTGAAAGCACGCGTCCCTACAGCGAGCCGGTCAGCGCCGACGAGGAACGGTCGCGGGTGATCCCGGTGATCGATCAATTGTGCGGCAAATTAACCATTCCCATCAGCATTGACACCTCAAAAGGCGACGTGGCCCGCGCGGCGATCGCGGCGGGCGCCGAGATCGTCAATGATGTGACCGGCCTGGAAGGCGACTCGACCATGCCCAGCGTCGTTGTCGATCATGGCGTCGGGGTTTGTGTGATGCACATGCAAGGCAGCCCGCAAACGATGCAAGATGATCCGCTGTACGAGGACGTCGTCAGCGAGATCGAAAGCTACTTGGTTGCCCGCCGGCAATTTTGTGAAGCTTGCGGGATCCCGAGAAACCGGATCTGCCTGGATCCGGGGATCGGTTTTGGAAAGACGCACGAGCACAACCTAAGACTGCTTCGCGCCACGCGCCGATTCGTTGCGCTGGGTAGCCCGCTGTTGATTGGGCATTCACGCAAAGGCTTTATTGGCAAAGTGCTTGGTGACCAACGAGCCGATCGGATGGCGGGAACCTTAGGGGTGTCGCTGGCGGCCGCCGCCGCGGGAGCGAACATCCTTCGAGTCCACGACGTGAAACCCTCCGTCGAGGCGCTGAAGCTGTTTGAAGCCGCAGGAGGCTTGGATCAGCGAGCCTGAATTGGCTTCTTGTTCTTGGCGAGGGCGTCGCGGCTGCTTTTCAGCTTCACCGGCGGAGTCTCATGTCGCGGAGTGTCGACGCACAACTGGTGCGTCTCAATCGTTCCATTGGCACTGACTTGGAAGGTTTCCTGCAGACCGTGAACGGATTGGACCGTGTAAGTGAGAAGATTCATCATTGTCGTGTTCCTGCTGGGAGTAGCAGAGGAAAGGCACTGAACGTTGCCAGCACCGTGTTGCCTTGGTTCTTTAAGTATTCGCCAATTTGGATTTGTAATTGTGGACAAATCAGCCACGAAGGCCCAAACTGTCGCACCTTGCTTCGGTTTAGGACGGATATCCTGATCGTCGCACGAAACGCGTTCGCGTTGCAATGCGAAAAACATGCCTGTAAGGCGTTTAGGACGCCGCTGAGGGAATTCAGGGAGGATTGTTTTCTCTTAACGATCGAGTTGACATGGTAATGGTTTCGACCGAAATAAACGGAGACTTCGGCAAATCGGTTTTTCTTGCGAAAAGATCTTCGATCGGTCTGTTTCGTGATCGGCTTCAGCGTCCCTAAGTGGCTCGAGTCGCTGTCAGATTGGCCGGTTAGTCATCGGCTGGTCCAGTCGGTACAATCAGTGCGGCACAGGCATTGCAGCGTCTGCTTATCAAACCGTGCCACTGCCAGACCCCGCATCCGTCGGGCCCAACATGCAGCGAAGCCCAACAAGTGAGTGAAGCCGAAAGAAGAAGGCTGAAAAAGGAAACCAATGGATAATCGGTCCGACGATCACGATTCTGAAAAAAGCGACGCGCCGCAGAACAAGCGAGGGAACAATACGTTCTTGATTGCGCTGGTGGTTGCTGGCCTAATCGCGATGCTGTTTATGAAGAGCGGTGATGAGGCGACGACCATCCAGAAAAGCTTCTTTTTGGATCAGCTTGAGAACAACAACATTGAATCGGTCGAAATCGCCGAGCGGCGTGTTTATGGAACGTTTAAGGTTCCCCCAAACGCACCGGAGGTGATCGACGATGGTGTACGCAAGCGGCCCACCGACGAGGATGGCAAACCGGTGAAGTTGCCGAAGGAATTTGTGTTTATCCAATCGCTTGACGCGGGAGCGACGGTGCAATTGGAGCAGGAATTGCGAGCGGCAGATGTGCCGTATCGTAACATGCCCCCCGACAACACTCAGCAGATCATCAGCGCGATCGCCTTCATCGGCCTGCCGTTGGCGATTTTGTTCTTTCTGTTCATGATGCTGCGGCGAACGCGTAGTGACATCATGGGAGGCGGTTTTTTATCTGGTTTCAGCAAGAGTCCGGCGAAACGTTTCGAAGCAAATGAAAAGATGATCACGTTTAACGAGGTCGCGGGCCTCGAAGGCGTGAAGGCTGATTTGCAAGAAATCGTGGATTACCTGAAAACGCCCGAGAAGTTTCAACGGCTCGGCGGTTTTGTCCCCAAGGGGGTCCTGCTCAATGGACCGCCGGGTACAGGCAAAACGTTGCTGGCACGTGCGGTCGCGGGTGAAGCGGGCGTCCCGTTCTTTTCGGTGAACGGTAGTGAGTTCATCCAGATGTTCGTCGGGGTAGGTGCCAGTCGCGTACGGGACCTTTTTCGCACGGCAAAAGAGAACAGCCCGTCGATCATCTTCATTGATGAAATCGATGCGGTCGGTCGTCAACGGGGTGCGGGACTTGGCGGCGGCAACGACGAACGCGAACAAACGCTGAACCAGATTCTCGGTGAAATGGATGGATTCAGTTCCAACCAAGCCGTGATCGTCGTCGCAGCCACGAATCGTCCGGATGTGTTGGACCCCGCGCTGCTGCGGCCGGGACGGTTTGATCGTCATATCACCGTCGGCCGACCGACGATGAAAGGACGCGAAGAGATCTTCAAGGTCCACGTCCGTGATGTGCCGCTAAGCGAAGATGTTGACCTGAAACGGTTGGCGGCTGGAACGGTTGGGCTGACCGGAGCCGACATCCGAAACATGGTCAACGAGGCGGCATTGTGGGCAGCTCGGCAGGATAAGAAAGTCGTCCAGATGGTCGACTTTGAGTACGCTCGTGACAAGATTCTGATGGGGGCGAAACGAGAAGAAGTGCTGCAGGAAAGCGAAAAGGAGAAAACCGCTTACCACGAAGCTGGCCATACGTTGACTGCTTGGCATCTTGATGGTGCCCATGTCGTTCATAAGGTGACGATCATTCCGCGCGGGCGGGCACTGGGGGTGACACAATACGTGCCGAGTGAGGATCGGCTGAGCATCAGTAAACGGGAGTTGGATCACCAATTGATCGTTTTGCTTGGGGGCCGTGCGGCCGAGAAAATCATCTACAACGAGACGTGTGTAGGGGCCGAAAATGACCTCGAACGAGCGACCAGCATCGCTCGGCGAATGGTTACGCATTGGGGGATGAGTCCCAAAATTGGACCGGTTAGCTACAAAACGAGCGACGAAGATCCCTTTTTGGGACGTGAGATTCATCAGCAACGCAACTTCAGTGAGCACACCCAGGAATTGGTGGATGAAGAAGTCGCCCGCATTCTGCTCGAGGCGGACCAGAAAGCGGAACAATTGCTCCGCGAGCACCGGGAAGAATTAGAGACGATCACGCGCGCCTTGCTCGAGCATGAAGAACTGGGCGAAGCCGAATTGACGGAGTTGATCGGGCTCTCGATCCAAGTTCGCAACCGCAAGGAAGGCGACGGGATGGCTCCTGGACAATCGATCGCACCTGAAAGTAGTGCCGCGCATAGTCCTGGCTCCGCCGTGGGGGGCCAGTCATCGTCGAGTGAATCGGTCGGATCTTAATGGGAAAAAAAAGGCAAGCAAATCAACGAGCCGATTTTCGCAAGAAGTACCAAGGACGTGTACGCAATGGCGATATGACGCGTTCGTTCCAAATGGGGGACGAAGAAAAGCTTGCCGATGCTCTCCATGGCGAACGGGTCAGCGGAAAAGGTGACCTGACACGTAAACGAACCGTGGCAAGCCAAACGCTCGAAAAAAGCGGCAGCGACGTTGCCTTTGACGAATCGCTACGCTGTGGTCGCGTGATCAGCGTCCACGGTTTGAAAAGCAAGGTCCTCGGTGAGGATGGGCGACGTTACGAATGTGCCATTCGGCAGGTGCTGAAATCGCTCAACATCGAACAGCGAAACGTGATCGTTGCGGGGGATCGCGTTCGTTTTCGAGCCGATTCGCCGAGTGACGGCATGATCGAGAGCATCGAACCTCGCGCGGGGGTGATTAGCCGTACCAGCCGGAACCGCCAACATGTGATCGCGGCGAACGTCGACTATTTGCTTGTCATCACGAGCGCGGCGCAACCCGATTTGAAGCCCGCCTTGATTGATCGTTTCTTGTTGACCGCGGAACATTGTGGTGTCGAGCCGGTGGTTGTGATCAACAAGATGGATTTGGTCGACCCGGTGTCGCTGCAACCGATGGTCGGTGTTTTGTCATCCATGGGTTATCGAGTGCTGATGACATCGGCAGAGACGGGCGTCAATGTGCCGTACCTGAAGGCACTGATGACCGGCAAGCAGACGGCACTCGCGGGCCAAAGTGGTGTGGGCAAGAGCAGTCTGCTGAACGCGATTGAGCCTGGGCTTGGATTGGCCGTATCGGAAGTGAGTCTCGACAACGACAAGGGGCGTCACACGACGACGGCGACCACGCTCATTCCGCTCGCCGTTGGGGGGGCTGTCTTTGACACGCCTGGTATCCGGCAATTTCAGCTCTGGAATATTGCAGCGGGCGAGGTTTCGGGGCTGATGCCCGATTTGCGGCCCTATGTGAGTGCCTGCCGGTACCCCGATTGCTTGCATTTAAACGAGGATGCGTGTGCGGTGAAAAATGCCGTCGCGGACGCTCGTATCGATGCCCGTCGATACGATTCTTATTGCCATTTGATCGAGGAATTGCTGGTCGAAGAAGGATCGAGCCGATGAGAACACGCGAGCAATTTCGTTGACCAAATCCACAGCAGAAACTAGACTGGACCGAGCGGCGAGCGTTTCCTGCTCGCGGCCGCCTCTTCTTCTCTCTGCGGCTCTTGACGCAAGCTTCCGCGACGATCGCTTTAATTTTCATGTCTTCTCACGAATCAATCCGAACCGATGCTTCGACGGTTCATCGTGGCGACGATGAGAAGGCAGTTAGCGGGAACTTGGAAAGTCCCCCCTCGTCGGGTTCCTCTCGAATGGACGAGATTGCCCAATCCGCGACCGTCATCCGCGGTTCATCGCGGGCGAACTCTGGCTCGAACGGCTCGTATTGGAACGCAGGCGATCGGACGCCTGCCTCGGTCGCAGGCGTGCTGCTCGGTCAGCGGTTGAACCATTTTTTGCTTGAAGACTTCATCGGTGGCGGCGGGATGGGAGCGGTTTTTCGGGCTCATGACGAGCAGCTCGACCGTACGGTGGCAATCAAAGTCATTCCCTTTGTCGGCGACGATGCGGATCTAAAACGTCGATTTCGCAATGAGGCTCAAAGCGCCGCAAAGTTGGATCATCCGCGAATCGCAAAGGTGTTTGACGTCGGTAGCGATGACGATTGGCATTACATCGTTTTTGAGTACATCGAAGGAATCAACATTCGCGATTTGGTTTCTCGCGATGGGGTGTTGCCGATTGACGAAGCAGTTTTCTACACCTGCCAACTTGCTGACGCGATTCAACATGCTGCGGATCGGGGGATTGTCCATCGTGACATCAAGCCCTCCAACGTGCTGATTGGCAGTGGCGACACGATCAAATTGGTGGACATGGGGTTGGCCCGTTCAGAGAGTTTGGATCTCAGCGAGGACATGACCGCAAGCGGTGTGACCCTCGGCACCTTTGATTACATCTCTCCCGAACAAGCCAATGATCCTCGCGATGCGGACCTTCGTAGCGACATCTATTCGCTCGGATGTACTCTTTATTTCATGTTGGTTGGCGAGCCGCCCTACCCAGGTGGCACGATGCTTCAGAAACTGATCAATCACGGCAAAACGCCGCCGCCCGATGTTCGCCTGTTACGCACCGAGGTCAGCGAGGATTTGGCTGCCGTGATCCAGAAGATGCTGGCGAAGCGTCCCGAAGATCGCTTTCAACATGCCAATGATTTGATTGCCGATTTGCAAGAAGTGGCCCATCGCGAAGGCTTGCAACGTGTGCAAACACTTGGGCCGGTGGCCGTCCAATCCTTGCCTCCGTTGGTGTTGCTGATGCAACGTCACACTCCATGGTTGGTTGCTTTTTCCATTTTGCTACTCGTTGCCGGCGTGTTGGCGATTAGCGGTGGCATTGCGAAAGACGATTTTGCGATCAGCGTCCCCGAGCGTGAAACGGTGATGAATTTGTTGCCAGATTCGGCACGTCCGTTGCCGAAGGTCGATCCCAATGACGACAACAATCTTCCTCCGACAAACATGATGCCGGATCGTGGCTCAAATGGCGCGGGTTCCCAAAACGAGGGCAGTCAGCGGGCAACCGAAGGTGAAGGGGCAGGTGATGCCGATACTCTGCAACGGTCCGCTGCTTCGTCTCCGCGAATCATCAATCTGCCGGTGCCCAAGGAATTGAAGGATGATTTTCAGATCGGCCCCACGCTCAGCGCGAACGGCGAGGCTGGATCGGCCGCTCCGCCAAGGACGGAGGCAGCCATGACCGAGGCCGGCGAAGTTTCTTCGCCACCGATGAGCAGCGAAGGGTTTCCTCGGGCCATTCGCGTCACCCGTTCCTATTCTTCGGACCATGACTTCGAGGAATACGCCTATACCCGTTCTTTGGATCAAGCGATCGAACTTGCAAATGATTTGGAGGTCGACCGGATTGAGCTTGCGGAACCACTGATTCGCAGCGCACCGATCAAAATTGATCGAGACGGATTGGTGATCACATCGAGTGTGGGTGGAAGTGTCGTTGTCTTCGAATCCGAGGAAGCGTCGCCGATGCAACGTGTTGAGCTTATCGATTTGGGCTCCAATCGAATTGAATTCGAAGACTTGCATTTTGTTTGGACGGTTCCCGTAGGGTCGATGGGTGGCGGTTGTCTGATTTCGAGCAGTGACAATCGGCTAATTCGAATGATCGATTGCAGTGTGACGATCAACAATCCGGTCCGCCACTTGGATGTTTTTGCATTTGATATCTCGACCGAGCGAACGATGAATCACGATGCGATGTCGCCAGGGATTGAATCAACGAGCGGTTTGCGTTCGTTGCCGATGGTGTCGATCGAGATGTACAACGTGTGCATTCGGGGACAAATGACAATGCTCAGGATGGATGTTGCTGCGGAGCTTCAACTGCGTTGGGAGAACGGTTTGTTGGCGGTGTCGGGACAGATGATTCAAACGGCCGGGGCGCTCGTGGAGCCGCTGCCGTCGGCACGTCCGATTCAGTTGTCTCTTGAGCGACTGATTGCGATGGCACCCCGCGGCCTGCTGCGAATGCGTTTGGATCCACTGCACCCGTACCCGCTGCAGATTGATCGCGAAGCCAATAATTGCGTCTTTTTGGTCAATCCGGGTGTGCCGATCGTCGAAGTGAGTGGACTCGATTCGCTGCGGAACTCACCACCCGTTTTGGTGTTGCGTGGCGAAGCCAACGCCTATGATACGGCGGCCGATTTGTCCGATTGTATGCTTCGGTTGGTCGATACCGAGGGCAAGGAACAATCGGTGTTGATGGTGGATGTCACCAAGGATTCGCCCGCTTGGGCGAAAGAGCAGTCGCCTCGTTGGGCGGTCGACTGGACCACCGAAAACGTCCAGGCCTTGCCAGCCAATCAACTGAAACCTGCGGATTTTCGGCAATATGGTGCTGTGATTAGCGGTTTTAGCGAACCCTCGTTGACGATCATGAAGCCCTCCGAATTGGACGGATCGAAGGAAGAAATTTAAATCGTATTTGACTTTTGCGCTCGATTAAGACTTAATAGAGACCGAAAAGGCTTCATTGGGTACCTGTTCCAACAAGTTGGGTGCCTCCTACCTTGATCAGTTAGCGGGCAAATGTTTGTTGTCTCGCGACGTCTCGCCATTGAGCAGCAACTCGCTCAGGGTGGCTGCGCCGCCTGACGCCAATTTTCCTGCACCTGCCCCCGTTTACGAATCCCCCCTTTTTTTTCGATTTTTCGGAGAAGTGAAATGAAACGATTGATTGTCTGCCTCGGTTTGTTGGGTTTGCTCGTTTCGCCAGCGATGGCCATTAGTGAATTTGGTAAGCAGTGGAAAAGTGAATACCTAGGCGAAGGGGCGAATGAAGACTTCGTGAAATTGGGCCGCAAGGCAGGTTGTAACGTATGCCATGTGAAGGACGAAAAGAAAGAGGAAGCACGCAACGAATACGGGAAAGCGGTCAACGAGTTCTTGAAGAAAGAAGATTTTCCGAAAGACTACGTGAAGGAGAATCCGGAAGAAGCCAAGAAAAAGATCATCGAGGGCTTCAAGAAAGCGGGTGAGAAGAAGAGTGCAGACAAACGAACGTTTGCGGAAAAGATCAAGAATAACGAACTTCCTGCGGTCGATGCAAAGCTCGACGACTGATCGGCTCGTTCGCCAAACGATTTGAGATTACAATTCGCTTGTCAATGTTTGCGTTGACAAGCGTTTTTTTTGCCGCGATTTCCCCGCCCCCCTTTCCCCTCCCCCACTGGAACCCTGCTATGAATTGGAAGTTTGTCTTTGTTGGATCTCTTTTGGCTTGCCTTACCACTTCGTCCATCGTTCGTGCCGAGACCCCTGCGTCGAAAACGGAAGCTGACTTCGTGTCGTTGTTCGATGGCGAAACGATGAAGGGATGGAAAATAGCGGAAGAGAATCCTGATAGCTGGGTGATCGAGGATGGATCGCTCGTTTGTCAAGGCGACCGTTGCCACTTGTTCTATGTTGGCGATTTGGCTCCCTTCAAGAACTTCCATTTCAAGGCCGATGTGATGACCACGCCTGGAAGCAATTCAGGGATCTATTTTCACACGAGTTACCAACCCGAAGGTTGGCCGAAGCAGGGTTACGAATGCCAGGTGAACGTGTCGCATAAGGACCCGAAGAAGACCAGCAGCTTGTACAACGTGGAAAACGTCGCGGACCCCGGAGTCAAAGACAACGAGTGGTACACTCAAGAGATCATTGTGGAAGGTCGTCACATTGTTTTGAAAGTAAATGGCAAGACGATGGTCGATTACACCGAACCCGAAAACAAACAACCTGAATCCGAACAGTTTGCACGGCGGCTCGGCGAGGGGACGTTTGCATTGCAGGCTCACGATCCGAAAAGTAAAGTCATGATCCGGAACTTACGAGTGAAGAAGCTCGCGGAATGATCGCGACACGATCGCGGCATTACCATGCGTCATCGATCGTTTCGCTCGAGGCTCGTGTTCCAAGGGATCCCCATAGACCAAAGGGACTGGGGGATCCCGGCGGGGTCGGGCTGTTGGTTCGGCTCGACAAGGCGTCGCAGTAAACACAGGGTACACGCGGGTTGCCCGCTTCGATGGAATCGGTGATGAATTTCGTTGCGCCATCGACCATCAAGACATGAACGCCGCCCGCATGGCGACTGCTCGGGGGAGCGACGCCGTACGTGTCGCTGTGGCCGACCAGACAAATCTCGGAATTGGGGGGCAAGATCGTGTTGACCTGCGATTGAAGCGTATGGAAATCGGCCCAACGGAATCCGCGTTGGGAAATGGGCGCGTAGACGTTGACGTCATGGGTCCAAAACCTTGGACGCTTCGGATCAATGAAGCCAAGGTCTTCACAACGTTTCGCATTGTTGGCGACTTGAAAAAAACCACCCTTTGGGTTGGTAAAACCGATCGATCGATTGTCACCGTCCCCAAGGCCCGTCATGATTTCGGCGATGGCGATCGTATTCGATAGTCCGTCGGTGATATCGCGAAAACGCATGCTTTTGCGGGTCACGAATACCCCTCGCATGCCACATTGAGCTCGGCGCATCGCCAAGCGATCGCACTGGTACAACCAACGCGTTCCACTCCAAACCGTTACCCCGTGTTCGGATTCATAGAAGCCGTCACCGGTACAGGCGGCATAGTTGATTCGCCCAAGTCCGGGGACCCCGAGACCGGGATCGCTAGGACATCGAAACGTGGGAACCTGCGTCGCCCATGGCGGGTAGTTCCCATTCCACGGTCGCGGGCCAAACGCAGGCCAGATGTCGCCATCGTCTTCCACCATGGGCCGGCTGAGCTGTTCCCAGAGCGCTTGCTGCTCCAAAAACGGTAACAATCCAACGAGGTAAGTCAACTCGATGCGTGTGAAGCCGCGACCGGTGTTGTCGTCGGCGAGAAACGGGCTGTTGGTCGTTTCGTTCGTTGGCCCGACGCCATGAATCGGCAGTTGACGGAACGCAGAATGGTAATGGTGCATCGCCAGGCCAAGTTGCTTGACATTGTTTCCGCAGCTCATCCGTCGCGCTGCTTCGCGAGCGGACTGGACCGCTGGCATCAGTAAACCCACCAAAACCGCGATGATGGCAATCACCACCAAGAGTTCGACGAGCGTAAACGCATGGAGTCGCTGGAAAGCGATGCGGGGTTTGAATGAAGGCTTCATGGGCAAGTACCTTTCGATTCGGATCACGTCGGTACAGGATGCATTAGGCCATCCTTGGCGAGGGTTACTCCTCCCGCTCGGCGGCGGAAGCCGCCTCTTCCGCAGCGGCCTGAGCTCGGATCTCGTCGAAGCTGTATTCGTCGGTTTCCGTGACGACGGAGGCAGAATGGCTGACGCAGCCAGCCAGCAAGCCGACGAGAGCCAGCAAGCCAACAAGGAGGAACAACCCCGTGGCGATCTGCCCAAGTCGCATTGGATGATGGGCTTGCCGTTTGGAAAAGAAGAATCTCATGGGCCACCTTTTTCCAGGACGCGATGGCCCCAGTAAAAAGTCATCGCGTCGATCAGAATGAAGAAGGTTGGATCGTGCTCCATGCTTCGCAGCAAGAAGCAGGGCACCTATGGCCCCATGCGTCCACTAGGCCACGGGTGTTCCCTGGTTTTTAAACTCCAAGTGACAGCCGATCAACTGATTTTTTGGAAGTTTTGAAGAAAAATAAGAAATGCATGGGTCGCAAGCTCTCAACGACTCAACTGATACAGCGTGATCGAATCGATTTTGATGGTCCCCAGATTCGCAAACGGATCGATTCGAAGCTTTTGCAGCGGTGTTCCATCGCCAATTCGATACAGGTACGAATGGAATTGATCCGAGCCGGCGAGCGATCGGCCGACATGCTGGGTTCCGTTGAAGTTTCCATTCGGGGAGGCCCAGAACAGATCCATTTCCGTTCCTTTCGAAACCATCGCTTTGATTTCGACGACGATTTTCCCCTCAACGGCTGAGTCCAACGTGGTGCTCAGTTGTGGATCCTTTCCCTCTGATTGCACGACGGCATGGTCGTCACCGATTTGGATTTTCAGGTTGTGCTGACCGGTCCATCGCTGGACATCCTCTGCCTTCGAGAAATTCCAACTCGCCAAGGGGGTTGCATCGGTCAGATCAATTTGATCCGGGTTGATGGTCATGTCGGCTGGCTGCGACGTTTGCAGCGCGCTGGTCGCGGATCCAATGGCCTGCTTGGAAACAAACTTGTAGGTCCCCGATTGAATCTCCAACACGATGCGGTCCGCTTCGTTGCGAACGAAACGAACGCCGTCGACCTGATGTACCGGTTTTCCGCTCTCGGTCACATTTTCCAATCCGGATCCTGGCAAGTGGACCCATGCCTTCGTGTTCGCTGGAATCGTCGTTTCAAGCGTGAATGTATCACCGTCGACGGCCCAATTGCTTTGGATTTTTCCGCGAATCGAATCGTACGATGCCGAAGTCCAATCAATCGCCGGATGTTGCGCATTGCTTCCCGGTGAAGGGGGCGTGGGCCGAATGACAATGGTCTCGTAGCCTGGGGCGGCAGAATCGATCCCTGCGAGTGTACGGAACATCCATTCGCAAACCGCACCGAATGAATAGTGCGAAAAAGAATTCATCGCGGCATTGTGGCGGCCAAACGCATCTTCTTTGGTGTAGCTGTCCCACCGTTCCCAAATCGTGGTGGCACCATTGTCGATTTCGTAACCCCACGAGGGAAACTCGTGGCTCTGCAACAAGAACGTTGCCAAGTCGTGTTGGCCAGCAGAACTTAGGACGGGTAACAAGGGACGTGTGCCGAGAAAGCCGGTTGACATATGATTGCCGTTCAGGGCGATCTTTTCGGCTAAACGCTTGGCCGTTGCTTCACGCATCGGTTCGGGAACCAGATCGGCGAATAGTGCCAACGCATGGGCGGTTTGCGTGTTCACCGAGATGCTGCCATCGTCCTCCAGGTAGGTTTCGCCGAATACTGCCTTGGTTCGTTGAAACTGCTGGTGATAGGCTTCTGCTTCTTCATGTCGCCCGGTGGCCTCGGCCATTTCGGACATCATCTTTGCCGAAATAGCGAAGTAAACCGTATCGACATACTCCAACGGCGTGGTTGCACCTTGTGCGAGCCAGTCGCCCCACGCGTTGCCATGGGCGATGCCAAGTTCACCTTGGCTTGTCCCTTTTCGCCATTGCATGAAACGCGTCATGGGCTCCCAGCAGCGATCGATGACGCGCGTATCACCGTAGGCTTGCCAGATCGTCCAGGGGCAAATCACACCGGCATCGGCCCACGCCGAACCGAAGTCCCAGCCATGCTGAAATGGAAACGGCGCATACCCAGGGAACGCTCCACTGGGACGCTGCGACTCCATCAACTCGCGCAACCACTTGGTGTAGAAGGCACCGATGTCGGCGTTGTACGCAGCCGTGGCCACATAAGCTTGAGCGTCACCGGTCCAACCCATCCGCTCATCCCGTTGAGGGCAATCCGTGGGCAGGTCTAAGAAGTTGGCTCGCTGCGTCCAAACCACGTTGCGAAACAACTGGTTCACCATCGGATCCGAGCATTCAAAAGTACTGACCAGCGGCGTGTCGCTGTGCATCGCCAATCCCGTCACCGTTTCGAGGTCCGCTTCCCCGGGGAAGTTTGACAATTGAACGAACTGAAAGCCATGGAACGTGAAGCGTGGTTGGAAGGTTTCGCCTTCGGGGGCCCCTTTGCAGGTGTAGAAATCTTGGCAGCGAGCTTTACGCAAATTTTCGGTCATCAAACGGCCATCGGGATACAACATTTCGCCGTAGCGGATTTTGATCCTTTGCCCCGCCTTGCCCTTGACCTTCAATCGGATCGCGCCAGCGAAGTTCTGCCCTAAGTTCACCATGAAGACCCCTGGCTCTCGCTCGATCACTTCGACGGCAGGGATTTCCTCAATCACTCGCACGAGCACGCCAGGGAATGATTCGAGCCGCGGTCGATTGAAGCCGAGATTTCGATCATTCCCCTCAATGGTAGGGTTCTTGCCTGATTCAAGCGGATTCTCTGCTTGATAGAACGTCGCGACAGGAGAGCCGTTTTCTGACGCGTGGATCGCCTGATCCCAAGGTCCGTCATCGAACCCCGCCAAAGTCCAACCCGCTTGCTCCCTGCGCGCATCGTAGGCTTCGCCCATCAACAAATCGGCTTCGGTGATGGGGCCGTCGCCCGTCACCTTCCAACTCGAATCGGTCGCGATGGTTTCGGTCGTGCCATCCGCATATTCAATTTCTAACTGGCCCATCCATGCGGGTGTTTTTCCATACGTGTAGCGGCCGATTTTCTCCGTCCCCATCCCCGTCAACAATCCGAACCCGACGTACCCGCTATACCAACCGTCGGCGACCCAAGAACCAAGGGCGTTGTCACCTTCGCGAACCATGTCGGTGACATCGAACGTGTTGTAGTAGGCTCGTTGCCGATAATCGGTCCAACCCGGCGTGAAGTAGGCATCGCTGACGCGCTGGCCATTGAGATGCAACTCATAGATTCCAAGCGCGGTGGAATAGATCGTGGCTCGGCGAACACGTTTCTCGCTGCGAAACTCTTTGCGATATTGCCGAGCAGCCGGCAGAAAGAGTGTTTCTCGATCGTCATGAATCGGTGTGTCGTCGAGGTAGCTGATGTATTGGCCCGACCAATCGGAATCGTCAAGCAAGCCCATGGTCCAATGGGCTGGATCGCTCCATGCCGATGGATTGCCGTTTTCGTCCCAGACCCGCACTTTCCAATAACAGGGTTGCCGCGACGCTAAGGGTTTTCCGTCGTATTCGATGTGCAACGTCTGATTCGAATTCACTTGCTTCGAGTCCCAACGATCGCCGATATTTTGCGAGAGCTTCTCGTCGCTCGATGCAACCAAGATTTGGTAAGCCGTTTGCGTTGCCGCTCGGTGTTCGGATGCAACCTGCCACATCAACCGCGGCTTCGTCTCATCGACCCCTAGCGGATTCGCCCGATACTCGCAGCGAAGGTGGGTGGGGTGTAGCGTCCCTTCCGAGTCGGACCCCTCCTCCGCCAGGGTTAGAGAAGGAGTCAGCATTGCCGTGAGCAGTCCACAGCCCAAGAGTCCGTGCTGAAGCAGTGTGCAAATCGCAGTGAGGTAGCGCATCGTGTTCCTGAAAATCGGTCGAGAGCGATCGTGGCGGGAAGGGAAAGTTGCCGTGATGGGAAGCGATCGACGCATCCCGGCAACCTCCGCAGATTGTACCACGAACGAGACCGTTTTTCAGTGTCCGGTTCGTCCTGCTGTGCTAGCCGCATTGCCAGTCTTCGGCAACACGAATGGATAGCGCATCGCCACGAGTCAATGACACGTGTTCACGATTTAGCGGGTTCGCTTTTCTCGAACGAAGGTGAACCCATCGCTAGAACCGAATGTGTACGCCCGATCGGTAATGAGGTTGGTAGTAGTGTGGGCGGGGGGGATGGTAGTAATGGGGGCGGTAGGCGGGAACGACGATCCGTTCTTCGACGATCACCGGTGTCGGTTGAATGATTTGCTGAGTCACGACTGGAGTCGCTTGTCGGGCAACACGTTGAATACCGGTGGGTGCTTGCTGCATCGCCGTGATCACCGATTCGCTAACACCTGCTTGATGAAGCGAAATGATGTCCGGAACGCTGAGCGCCTGCTGAACGCCTCGCTGATTGATTTGATTGATGATCACCATCTCGCTCAGACCACTGCGACTCATCGAGGCGACATCCATGATGGAAACGGCCCCTTGCGTCGCCGCCATTGCCGTTTGCTGAGACCGGTAGGCTTGCTGTTGTTGGCGGTACGCGTTTTCCTTGTCCGACGCATTTCCGAGCAACCCACCGGCGACCGCTCCGACGACGCCGCCAATCGCGGCCCCTGCTCCGGCTTCCCCGTTATGGTCGCCGATCAATCCGCCCGCGACCGCACCCGCTAACCCGCCGAACGTGGCCCCTCGCTGTGTACCGGCTTGCCCATAACCGCTTGAAGAAAAGCCAATCACGGCCGAACCGAGAACGATCCATCGTAAACCAATTTTGAGACTCATTTTTCCATCCTTGGAAGCAAGAAGCAGTCTTTTTCAAACCGCCTTCATGATACGAGCGCTGATGCCATGGCAAACCGAAACGCCAACCTGATGCGCATTATCGGTTATTCTCGGGGCAAAGCCCAGACCAATCTTTCACCGTGCCACACCAGAGGTCGTGCCGTTTTTAAGTCGTTCTTTATCGAGGCGTAACGGTACCGTTACCTCTCCTTTGCGAGAGGTCGGCGTTTCAACGCCGGGAGAGGGTTTTCGGTTGCTGCCCCTGTGCGAGCCAGATTGGATTTGATTTGTGCGTTTCAGGGGGTGTGCGCTGGAGTTTAGCCTTCAGGCGACTGCGGGTTGCGCTCGTGCGGCTAAAGCCTGAACTCCAGCACCCTCTTCCCCACTCACGCCGAGAGGTCGTGCAGTTTTTAAGTTGTGACTGCTGAAGTGTTTAGGTATCCAACCACCCCTGCCCGCGCAGCGGGAGGGGTCGAGCGCAGCGAGGGGGAGGGCCGGTATAGAAACAGTGCTGGAATTTCATGTTGTAATCGCAGCCCGTTTTCCCTCTCCCTCGCTTAGGCTCGACCTCTCCCAGAGGGCTCGTTGTACCACATAAGTTAGACGCTTGAAAAATTTTTTGCACCTGGCCCAAAAGCGTTCCATGCGTTGGACAGGTCGTAGGATCTCTGGATTCCAACCCAAAGCGTTTGCGTCCCAGGATCGTTCTTTGGTCGATCGATGAAGCCGCCGCAGCACCAACGCGGATCCTCAATTGAGGATAATTCGCGGCGTCCAGCAAAAAGTCCAGTGGAGTTGCACACAAAACCAACCCGTCAATGCATGCAAAACGCAGGAGTTATGTGGTACAACGAGCCTAAAGGGCGAGGTACACCCACCCCTCCCGCTCGCGGCTCGTTGTACCGCGCATCTCGGGTGGTGTCTAATACATCTGCGGGGTAGGTGACGAGATTTCGCCCTGGGCTTTCGACAAACCGCTGCGAATGATTGTTGCCTTGCGGTTCGCGCTGGTGCAGCGAACATGGGCAAGCCTGTTGCACGGAGGTGCGGTTCATGGGTGCGGTGGCTCTCGGACTCCTCGGTCAAAAAACCGGCTCATCCGACCGAAGCGCGCGGAACCCAGACTCAAGGTTTTTTGGAGGTATGGCTCCGGTGTCCAATGATCTCTTAGAAAAGAGTCCCCGACGGTCGGTCGTCCGCCGGGAACCAGTAGCACCCTTGGCGCACCGTCGACCGGGATATCCCTTGTCAAGTTGCACCTCTGCAGAGCTCGACTCCGTTTCTACCGGCAACTGCACGATAACAAGTGAAAATAGCTCCTGCCAGCAATCATGGGACACCGGAGAGATGCCTCGAAAACCTCCTGCGCACGCTTCCGCCGGATGAGCCAAAAAACCTAGGTGCGCAAGAGCCTCAGCAAGCTTACACCTTCGCAAAAATCGGACAAGCGACGCAGACCTTGTGGATCGGAATGCAACGCTGCCACGACCTGTCCAACGCATGGAACACATTCGGACCAGGAGCCAAAAGAATATCACCGGATTAGGATGTGGGGTACAACGAGCGCTGCGCGGGCAGGGGTCGAGCGCAGCGAGGGGGAGGGCCCAGAACGCACGGCCAACTTTTCGATACGTCCTAACGTCGATTCGTCAGGCCACCCTACGGCTCGATTCGTCAGGCCACCCTACGGCATTGAAGACTCGCTATGGCAAGTCGCTTCCAACCTGTCGACCGTCTGCAACGGTGCCAACGTTCACGATGAAAATGCTCCAACTGGCCAGTGTCACTTTCCGCAGAAATCGCAACGGTTCTATTTTGCCACTCTACCGTTTCGCCTCATGTTGGCATGAGGATGTTGACCGGATGGCCACCTCGGGGATCACTCAATTTGCATGGATGGTGATGCGGAACCGTGCTCCGCCCCCTGGACTATCCAACACCTCAGCATGGCCACCATGGCTCTTGACGATTCGGTCAACCAACGCCAATCCCAAACCGGACCCTCGACCTTGGGTGTTCTTCAATCGCACAAACGGTTCAAAGACCTTTGCTCGATCGGTTGCGGGAATGCCTTCACCGTCGTCATCCACTTCGATGACCACTTGGTTCGCCTGATGCAGCACACGCATCGCGACGCGTGATTTTGCGTACCGGCATGCGTTGGTGAGCAAGTTCTTAATCGCTCGACTCAGGCTCGTTTGGTTGACGACTCCGATAACCGGCTCGGATTCGTCTTCGATCGAAATGTGGACCGAGGGGTACAAGGATTGCACCGATGAGATTTGTTCTCGCAACAACAGCTTGATGTTCACTCGATCAAGTTTGGCGTGGGTGGCCACGGATTCCAGCCGCACGTAGCTCAGCAATTCTCCGACTAGATCGTCGAGCTCTTGCGTCGCCTTGTCGACCGATTCAAGTCGCGAGCGACGCAGTTCATCGGTTGGAGCGGTCTCGATGAGTTCGGTGGCGAAACGAATCCGAGCCAGTGGAGTCCGCAACTCATGCGAAACCGATTGCAGCAGTTCACGTTGTGATTTTAGCAACGTTTCAGTTCGATCGGCCATCGTGTTGAAGGCCCCGGCCAACGCGATGCTCCGCTTGGCCGAGGTGGGGTCGATTCGAGCCGAAAGATCGCCACCAGCGATCGCGGTTGCCGTTCGTTCGACTGCGCGCAACTGAGACACAACGGGGCGCAACAAGAGCGCGATTGCGATGGCGGCCAAGAGAAAAATAGCGCCATACCCAAGAACGACTTCCGTCGGCGTCGGTTGGGCAAACTCCGGCAGCGGACCAAACGCCATCAGATGCTTGTTATCGGGAAGTGCGATGAGCATGCGATTGAACTGGAAGACGACGTCACCAGCAAGCAAACGCGAGTGCAAGGGTTCGCCAACCTGCTCGGAAGTGAAGGGCACGAGGTAGACGGGATAGTCAAAGCTCTGTTGAATCGCCTGCAGTGTCGGTTCGAAAGAGGCTTCGTCCGCTGCTGCTAAGCGCAGTTGGGCCAAACGCACCCCGCCGGACAAGGCTTGTTCGATGACACGATAAGCCTGTGGTTCGTTGCGCTGCCGAAACACGTAACCGAGAATGGCAAACGTGATCACCAGGATGCAAATCACGCCGAAATAGAAACGCAGAAACAGTCGAGTCATGGTTTAGCCGTCAAGAGATAGCCAATGCCGCGAATGGATTTGATTCGCTCTGGATGGTTCGGGTCGTCACCGATCTTTTTTCGAAGCCGCGAAACCCGCAAATCCATGCTTCGATCCAGTCCATCGTAGCGCGTCCCTTGAAGTTCCTGGTAAAGCTCTTCGCGTGAAACCACCTGTCCCGAGCGTTGAGCCAGAAACCACAGCAAATCGAACTCGGCCGTGGTCAGATCCAATGGAATCTGATCGATCATCACCGTTCGGTTTGAGGCGTCGATCACCATCCCGCTGGTTTCCACCCGCATCCCCAGATTGGCGGTGCTAACCGTTTCCAGTCGGCGCAAATGCACTTTCAAGCGGGCCAGCAGTGCCCGGGGTCGAACCGGCTTGGCCACGTAGTCGTCTGCCCCGACCTCCAACGCAACCACCTCGTCGATCTCGTCTCCCCTTGCGGTCAGGATCAAGATCGGGCCTTCGAAATGTGGGCGAACTTTGCGACAGACGCTGATACCGTCGAGCCCCGGCAACCCAATGTCCAAGACCACAGCATCGAACGATTCGGTCATGATACGATGCGCGGCCCGCTCACCGTTGCTCTCGGTATCGATCACGAATCCTTCACCACGGAGAAACTGGGCAACCATCATTGCCAGTTCATGGTCGTCTTCGACCAACAATAAATGATAAGGTTCGGTCAGGTCCATCGGATGAGTCTACCATGCGACGCTTTCGGCTGTGCGAAAACGTTACGAACCGATACATTGCCTATTCCGCCGGCTTGGCTGCAACGGGGGTGCAGAAGTCCATGAATTCCACTTGGACACGGACGATGTCTTTGGACGCGCGAAAAAAGGCATCGAGCACATTGGGATCAAAATGCGAGCCGCGTCCTTCTTCGAGAATGTCGAAGCACTTTTGCCGCGGAAGTGCCTTTTTGTAAGGGCGTTCCGATGCCAAGGCGTCATACACGTCGGCGACCGCCGTGATGCGTCCTTCCAAGGGGATGTCCTCGCCCGCCAACCCAATGGGGTATCCCGATCCATCATACTTTTCGTGATGTGTCTGCGCGATACTGGCCGCCAAACGCATCAGCGAACTGCCATCGCGTAGCATCTCGCATCCAATGTCAGCGTGCTTTCGCAACAAGCTGGCATCATTAATCGTGTGCGGCTTGATGATCTGACGGCCGAGTTTGACGTGGGTTTGAATGACATCGAATTCTTCCGGCTCCAAACGCCCCGGCTTCAAGAGAATTGCGTCCGGAACGGCGATCTTACCAACATCATGCAACTGTGCCGCCAATTCAACATCTTCGACATACCAATCGGGTAGATCCAATTGCGCGGCAATCAATCCCGCAAATCGGCCAACACGAATCACGTGGTTGCCGGTATCGTTGTCGCGAAGCTCAGCGGCTCGAGCCAAACAATAAATGACTTCCCGTCTCGACTTCTCCAGATCCGCAGTTCGCTGACGGATCTTCTCTTCAAGATCCGATGCATAGTTTTGCAACTGATCCTGGTACGATTTGTTCTGTAGTGCGTTGCGGACCCGGGGGGCCAGCTCCATGGGGTCCACCGGTTTCACCAAAAAGTCTGTCGCACCCAATTGCAGACAAGACAATTTGACGTCCGCGTCATTGTTTGCCGTCAAAATCAAGACAGGCAAGTGCCGAAATTCGGCTCGCTGGCGAAGATCACGCAAGATCTCAATGCCGTTGACTTCCGGCATGTTGATGTCCAATAACACCACATCGGGACGAGTCGAACCAATCAAACTTAACGCCATCGACGAGTCGGTTGTGGTTTCGAAGGAGGCATAGCCAGCTCGTTCGAGATGCTTTTTTGCGACTAAAACATTCGCAATCTCGTCATCGACGATCATGATCTTTCCCGGCAGCGGCTGCTGAGAATGGTTCGCCGGTACGGCACCTGTCAGCTTTGGCGACACGACAACCGTATGCCCCCCAGTGGCATTCGTTGCGAGCGATACAGGTGACGCCGGAGAGTTCATGATGGTCTGGTTAGGATTAACGCGATCGGGAAGCTACCTCTCAAACATGGAGCATGAATAGCGGGAGTGAGCTCACGCATGCTAAGGTGTACGAGTTTCTATACCACATCGAGTTGGAAAGTAGCGGTCGCAGGGCCCCTGCAGGTCAGCGCGAGTGACCGCAGAGCCAACTTCGAAATAATGCGATATAAAAAGTAAGGAAATTCACTACATTTTTGTCCCCCCAAACGGGCCAAGAGCATTTTGACGAATAGAACGGGGCCTTGAAGTGGGGGCGGTTCCCTTTTCGCATGACCTTAACGAAGGCGCCCCGATGCGGCAAAGCACTCAGGCCAACGCGGCGGTCCGACCCCATTCCAGCGGCAATACCGAGGCGGCAATGTTCACGAGTGATCACGCAATGCGATTGGCTTCCGGATCGACCAGCGGTGGCAACCTACCAGACATCCTCTCGATCGGTTTGCCTTCCGCCATGCAAGAGATCTCGCGATAGGTTCACGGCGAGAACCGAGCGGTTGCTAGCAGGTCCCATGGCCAAAGCGGACATGGCTATGCTAGAAAACGAAGGTTGCCTTGAACGTGACCTGAACCGTTAAAACGCCCTCTCCCCGGCCCGTCTCATGAAATCCTGTATCACCGTCAGTCTGGTTGAAGAAGCACGCGGCGGCCCTTTTGTGCTTTGGGATGGACTCGAACGATCGATCGCTTTTGCTGCAGAGTTGGGCTTTGATGCGGTCGAAATATTCTCACCCGGTGTCGAATCCTTGGATGCCGACGCGCTCGCGAAACACCTCGATGCTGCGGGCGTTCGGCTCGCTGCACTCGGGACCGGAGCCGGTTGGGTGAAGCGGGGCCTGCAATTGGCGGATGCGGATGCAGCAAAACGAGATCAAGCCAAGCGTTTCGTACGTGAACTGATCGATTTAGCGGGCAGCTTTTCCGCCATGACGATCATCGGTTCGATGCAAGGTCGTAGTGATCAGAACGTGGATCCGAAGACGGCACGCGAATACTTGGCCGAAGCACTGGAAGATGGCGGCGCTCATGCTTCGAAGTACAACGTCCCTTTACTGTATGAGCCACTCAACCGTTACGAAACGAATCAGTGCAACACGGTTGCTCAAGGCGTCGAACTGCTTGAATCGTTGTCCACCGGCAACGTGAAGCTGCTTTGCGATTTGTTTCATATGAACATCGAAGAGGTTGACATTGCGGATGCACTTCGATTTGCCGGCAAGCGTGTCGGACACATCCACTTTGTTGATAGCAATCGCTGGCCCGTCGGTTGCGGCCACATGGTGATGGGCCCGATCCTTGCAGCACTCCGCGAGCTAGACTACTCCGGCTACTTGTGCGCCGAAGCGTTTCCTTTGCCCAATCCTGCCGAAGCCGCACGGCAAACCATGCGTGCGTTCCGCTATTGGACGGGTGGTTCAAACGTCTTGTGATCAGCTGCCAATTCTGAGTAAGATCGAAACACCCTGCCGCGTTTGATCATTCAAATGACATCGAAGCACCAAGGAAGGTCTCGCAGTGTCCGCAGCCGAAAAGATACCGTTCTCACCGCAATCGCCCGCGAATTCCGCGGCGAATCTGCCGCCCGCTACCCTGCTTGAACGACTGCGAATCCTTCGAGAAATCATTGCGATTGAAGGAAATGCCATTTTATCGGCTGCGTCTCAGGTCACCAGCGACGCGGTCCAGGCCGCCGAAATGACAGCAAATTGTGACGGCTGTGTCGTTGTCACCGGTGTCGGAAAGGCGGGAATTGTCGGAAAAAAGCTGGTTGCCACACTCGCCAGCACGGGGACGCCAGCACACTTTCTGCATCCGGCTGAGGCCATTCATGGCGATCTGGGACGGGTTCGCCAAAATGACTTGGTGTGGGCCATTTCCAACTCGGGCCGAAGCGAAGAGGTCGTGCGGATTGCCCCCCACCTGCGTCAGAACTCCGCGGGCTTGATTGCAATCACCGCGACGGACGACAACCCGCTGGCCCACGCCGCCGATTGCGTTGTTGCGATTGGCAAACATAACGAAGCATGCCCCAACGGCTTGGCACCGACTTCGAGCACGGCGGTGATGATGGCCGTGGGGGATGGAATCGCCATGTTAGCCAGCCGGTTGCGGTCATTTACACCGGAAGATTTTGCTCGCTTTCACCCCGGCGGTGCGCTGGGTCAACAATTAGCGAGTGTGGATCAAATGATGCGAGGGCTGACGGCTTGCCGAATCGCTCCGAGCAACATCACCGTCCGTGAAGCGATGGTGCGAACAAGCAAGAACGGTCGCCGCACCGGAGCGGTGATGTTGGTCAACGATTCTGCGGAACTTGTTGGAATCTTCACCGACAGTGATCTTGCGCGGTTACTGGAAACACGCAACGACGTTGCACTCGACCAGCCGATCGCGGATCGGATGACTCGAGACCCCAAAACCGCGCGGACGGGAACGCTGCTGCAAGAGGCGATTGCTGTCATGTCGCGGCGGCACATCAGCGAGTTGCCGGTCGTCGATGCCTTGAACCGTCCACTTGGCATGATCGACATCACCGATGTTGCGGCACTCCTTGGTGAACAAGACGAACCCTCCATTCTACCGATTCATTGACGATGCCTGAACGACTTACCAGCGATGCAGAAGCAGCCGCTCCGATTACGTGCATCCTCTCGGATGTGGACGGCGTTTTGACCGATGGCCGAATCATCTACAGCGATACGGGGATGGAAATCAAGCAGTTCCATGCTCGAGATGGGCTTGGCATCAAACTATGGATGACAAGTGGTTTTACGTTTGGCATCTTGACGGCGAGAACGGGCAATGCCGTGGTCCAACGCGCGGCGGACCTTGGCATCACTCATGTGATGCAAGGCTTTGAAGACAAATGGCCTGCGGCTCAGGAAATGCTTGGCGCCATAGGCTGCTCCGCTGATCAGGTTTGCTACGTCGGCGATGATTTGCCCGATATTCCGGTGATGCGACAAGTTGGCTTGGCCGTTGCGCCCGCCGATGCTGCCTCGGACGCACGCGATGCTGCCCATTGGGTCCTGCGTTCGGGTGGCGGTCGGGGTGCGGTCCGCGAGGCAATTGAACGGCTGTTGCGCGCGAAAAATCGATGGCACGAACACTTGAAAACGGAACATGGTTCGTAAGCTTACTCACTACCTAACCGCGTTGGCTGCCTTGGCCGTGATAGCGATCGTCTATCAGGTGTTGGTGGTGTCTTGGTTGCGTCCGCCCAAGATCGAAGCGATGGCGATGGCGCCGAGAACCGAGCTGCACGCTGACGATACGCTCGGTGACCTGTTCCCGGTGGGCGCATGGCAGCGAGGCAAGTGTAAGCGACTACAAACCGCCAGCGGCATGTTGCTATTCGAGAACTTGCTGCAAGTTTCGCCCGATCAGTGGAAGCTATCGCCGATGACCATTGTGATCGGCCGCGGTATCAACGGCGACTCGAGCGGATCGCCTGTGGTGATCGAATCACGTGAAGGCGCAGAGATCCGCTTCACCGGTTCACTCGATCCGATGAGCGGCAGTGCCCCACCGATCAAGCGCGGTTTAATCAAGGGCGTGGTCCAAATCAGCCGTCTCGATCCGGAGAACCCAGCTGATTCGTTGTACATCCGAACGGCAAATGTTGAGATCGACAATCAGACGATTCGAACATTTGAAGCCATTCAAATGAACCTTGGCCGGGCCAAACTGATCGGCCGTGATTTGACCATTCACCTTGCCACGGCGGCTTCGTCGCCGATGATGCAAACCGAGAGCGCGGCGCTACTTGATCGTATGGAGTTGATCTACCTCGAGGAACTGACTCTCCCGCTTGAAGGCGGCGGGCTTTGGCCAGCGACGACATCCTCCGCCGAGGCCAGTCCGAATGAACTCAATCCGCAGGCTGGCTTTTATGCCAGCAAGGTCGCGATGCAACCAGCGGCGGTTGTGAACGTGGAGTGTAGTGGCCGAGTCGAGTATGATTTTGCAATCAACCAATTGATGTTACGAAATCATGTTGCGATGATTCACCAAATCCGCGGTGCGGCGACCGATCGGTTTGATTGTGATACCGTTGAATTGACGTTTCGTGATCCAAATAATAAAGAGATCCCTCGAAATGGGCCGCTTGATTGGATCACTCGAGTGAAAGCGACCGGAGCACCGTTGGTGGCCGATCTACCGAATTTAGACTTACGATTGGCAGCGGGACAGATTGATCTTCAAGCCAATCGAGGGCTGTTGCGTGCCGATGGTAACCAAGGCATTGATGTCCGCCGTGGTGGCATCCACGCGCGACTCGAGTCGATCGTGTACCAATACGATCCGAGCTCGCCAGAAACACTTGGCGCCATCGACGCGCGTGGGTTGGGCATCGTCCAAATAGAGGATCCCGAGCTTCCGCTTCGGCGAATTCAATGGAAGGACAGCTTTGCGCTGCGACCTTTGTCCGCAACCACCGCAAAGTCGTTGGACGCACGGTTTCAAATGTGGATCGACGGGGATGTCAAGACGACGCTATCCGACGGAGGTCAATTCAATGCAAATGCCATTCAAGGTGTTCTAAAACCCGATCCATCCTCCGCCCCATTGGCGTCCGATCCCAACTCGCGGCGAACACTGGTCCCCGAGTCGCTGTCCGCCTCAGGATTGGTCCATCTCGATACCGCAGCCCTCGCCGCCGACACGGATGAATTGCGTTTGTTTTTTGTCGATCCGGATCCCAGCGATCTCGCCATGGTGGATCAATCCAATCCGAACCAACCAGCGACGATCCGGCAACTGGTCGCACAACCCAGTACGAATTCGCCAACCTTGGTGCCCGGGGCGCGACAGCAACCGAAGGTCCGTGGCAACGTGATTTCGGCAAAGTTGTTGCTTAGTGACGAAGGTATCCAGGCAAAGGACTTGAGCGTTCGTGGTAGCGTCGAGCTGATCCATACGGTCCAACTCGGTGGGCAGCCGATGATGGCGAAATTGACGGGCGAAGAATTGCGATTGATTGACGGAGGCGGCGAGGATGTGTTGCACCTCGGTAGCGGAGTGGATTCCCCAGCGCGAATTGAACTCGGCGACGGCTATTTTGTCGGCCCAGTGATCCAGATACGACCGAGTGACAATGTCGTTTGGATCAACGAAGCAGGTGAACTCCGAATTCCCTCGCAAGCGCTGCCCAATGGACTTGCGACGGATGGGTTCAGCGGCACAGCATCCGCCATGCAATTCACCTCACCGCCCCTTTGCCGTTGGCAAGGGGAGATGATTTTTGATGGTAAAAAAGCGGTATTGACCGACGGAGTCGAAATCGAGGCTTCGCTCATCCATGGTCGCGATCCGTGGCGAATTGCTGTCGACGGGGATCGCATGGAGATTCTGCTCGATGACGGTGTAGAGGTCCGGGACTTGAAAACAATGCGAAATGCGACCATTCAGCGCATTGAGCTAACCCAGAGCGATTCGCGTCCGCTGCTCGTCGAGGCCATCCAACATGCTGCCGACGGTTTGACCGAAGCGAGGCACCTGCTACACGCCGAGACGTTGAAATTGTTCCCCATGACCGGCGAGAAGCTTCAAGCGGCAAAGAATGCCAATGGGGCCAGTGGAAGCAACCGCTCGGCTGGGGCCAAGTTGATTGGCACGGGACCGGGATGGTATCGGTGTTGGACACGCGGCAGCCTTGCAGAATCGATGCCTGGCAAGACGGCCACAGCGGATCCGAATGACCCCACACTGTCCAGCATCCACTTGGTCTTTCATGACGCCATGCAAGCCGATTTGGCCAACCAAACACTTGACTTTTTTCGAGGCGTTCGGGTGGGCGTCCGCGACGTCACTTCTTGGGACGAGACCTTTGATGCACAAACCATGGACGCGCTATCCACGGGCCAGTCGACGCTGGATTGTGACCAGTTAAAGTTCGCGATCTCACCCGAAAACCAAAATCAGCCCCGCATTCCCGGTTTGCCCGCGCGTTGGGAAGCTCAAGCTACCGGTGGCGTTGTGTTTCGAAATCGAAGTGATCGTGGCTTGTTCGAATGCACCGCCACCCGAGCAGCCTATGCTTCCGGCAAGGAACTGTTCACGATGCATGGGGCCCCAAATCGGCCAGCGCTCTACCGTCATCAACCCGCCAATGGGCAACCGGGAATGGAAGGTGCCGTTCGCACCATGACGCTGAACACGAAGACCATGGAACTCGAGAACCTGCAGCTCGAAGGGGTTCGGATGGCAGCGCCACCAGGCATGAATCCGCGTTAGCCCAATGTAGGGTCGGCCATCGATGCGAACAGCGGAAGCGGCGCATACTGGCCACCGAGAATGGCGGCCGGGTCCACCCCAAGCCACGACCTCAACACGGCCGCATAGACTTGTCGAAAATCGGTTTGGTGCTTGAGGTCACCGTCTTGCAAATCGGTCAAACTCGCGTAACCGCCGATGATCCCAGGGACCAGCCCTCCGCCACACAAGAACATCGGCCCTGCGGCACCGTGGTCCGTTCCCTGGCTCGCGTTCTCCGCCACCCGTCGACCGAACTCACTAAACGTCATCACGCAAACTCGATCCCCATGGTGATGTCCCTCCAAATCACGGATGAATGTTGAAACCGCATCGCTCCATTCTCGCAACAGAATCGCATGCGTGTTGGGCTGGTTCGCGTGCGTGTCAAATCCGTCAAGCTGAACGTAGTAGACCCGGGTCGACAGCCCTGCATCGATCAATTGCGCAATCACACGCAGTTTTTTCCCGAGCGACGTTTCGGGATAGCGCAGCTCGGATCGGTAATCTTGCGACGCTTCGGTCACACGCTGACTCGCCTCAAGAGCCGAAGCCGTACTGGATTGCAAAAATTTCAATAAGTCATCGGATTGGGCAGGAGCTTGTTCCACACTCTTGGTAAGAAAACGACTTAGCGCCTTTCCTTTTTGACCGCGAAGCTGAAACTCCGCCAGTTCACGAATCGTCGGCACACGAACACGGTTTGACGCCAGCGCAAAGGGCTGTTTTTCTTGACCCAAATGCAAAGCCAGCACGTCACCGCCAACGGGGCGGTCTTGGGTAGCGAGAAATCGCCCGAGCCAACCGTCATCGCGGAGTTCATTCTTGCGTCGGCACGTGTGCCAAATGTCCATCGATTCAAAATGGGATCGATTCGGTTGGTCGTAGCCGACGCCACAGACCACCGTCATCTTTCCGTCTTCGAAAAGCTGTCGCATGGAAGACATCGACGGATGAAAGCCAAGCTCGTCACTACACTTCAACACATCGGCATCGGGGATGGCCAATTTCGGCCGAGCGGACCGGTAGTCGTCGTTCGCATAAGGAATCACCGTGTTGAGCCCATCGTTTCCACCGGTCATTTGAACGACGACCAAAATCCGTTCGGATGCGTGCAGAGCCCTTTCCGAAGCCTGCAAGAAACAGTCGGGGATCGCCGCGCCGATTCCAACAGCCGTAGCGCCGCCGATCGAAGAACGCAAGAATCGACGCCGCGATGTCGAGTCGGAAAAGAACATACCCATCTCCAATTTCATCATGCATTGCGACCGCAGGCGAAGCGAGCTACCTGTTAAGCAGCCTGCTCCGATCCCGTTGGTCGCTGGAATTATGTCGTGGTCATTTCATTGTGTTGATAACGCATGCGTTGCAACCGAAAGTGAGCACCCAACCATCATGGACGACAAAGTCCTAACCGATTTGGCACTGCGGAAGCGAAGTCACGGTGAGCAACAATGAACGCATCCCTTGCTCATCCTGGGTGGATTGAAGTTCAACGGATGATCGCAATTCAGACTTAGTCTGCTCGCTCAGCGGAGTCACCAACAGGCATTGCTCCAAATGCTCGATGGCTTCGCTCGTCGTCCTCACACCAAGGGAACGAAAGTACTCGCTGACTGGTTTGCCGTCGAACCGCGTCACGCTGTCGCCCAACAAATCGGCCATCAGGTTCGCGCGCCCAATCAAGGTTGACGAGTTGATCCATGTCCGTCCCCCGTCCCATCCTTTGACGTTGGGCGGGTAAAACAAGCCTTGACCGATCGTCCGCAATCCATCCGCGACGCGGTTGGTATTCGTGGTCGCGTTCAGACAACGCAGGGTTCCAACCACAAACTCAACGGGTGATTTGATCTTACGTCCTATGGCATGCTCGGAGAAGAACAGATTGCTCTTCAGCAGCATGGTCAGCGGAGCAGCCACCTGCAGGCCACTGGCGCGAAAGCAATCGGCCAACGGTTGCAACAACTCGGCGCTCGGCTGGGGTTCATCTGAGACAAAAAATCGATACCATTTCCTCGCCAAAAACCGCTCAAGTGACGGTTGTTCGGTCACGATGGCAATGGCTTCCTCGCCGTCGAAAGGTCCCGTCCTGGAAAACAGTGATTTCGGACCAGTGTCTTGCTGATATCGATTCTTTCGAAATCGGTTGTTCTTGATTTCCCACCCGGTAAAGCACCTCGCCAATTCCCGCACATCGCCTTCGCGAAAATTTCCCTCGCCCAAACAGAAAAGCTCCATCAACTCACGTGCAAAATTCTCGTTTGGATGTGCCTTTCGGTTCGCGGTCGAGTCGAGATAGATCAGCATCGCGGGATCTTGAGCAATCGCTTCAACCATTTCGTCGAAGCGGCCGAGTGCATAAGAGCGGAGCAATTGGTTCTGCTGCCACATCAAGGTCGCGTCCGTTACTTTGTCAGCGCTGGTGGCAAAATGGCCATGCCAAAAAAGCGTTGTCTTTTCGAGTAACTGACTCGGCGTGAACAGCAACCGGTAGACCCAAGCGGAAGACAAACGTTTTGGATCGCCACTCGCGAGAATCGTTTGCGCAAGTGAATCCGCGGTCACCTGAAACGGTATGGGTTCACGATTGGCCTGCAAAAGTTCATCCACCACTTCCGCAGGTGTGCGCAGCAGTGCCTCGTCGAGCGTCGCGAGGTCCGCCCCGAAACCCGCCCGACGGTACAGGTGTGCGGCGAGTCGGCGGTCCCAAGGTCGTTGGGCCGTCGGTTCGAACGGCTGCCATGCCCAATCGGGATCGACTCGGTTCGCTTGGACCTCGGTCACTCGTTCGCTCCCGATTGAGGTCGATCCGAGTCAACGGTGATTGCAGCATTCAATTGCATCTGCGTCTCTGCCACGTTGAGCTCCAAACTTAGTTGTTTCATCAAGCCAACCATCTCCAGCAACAAGCCGATCTCCTGCTGGGCTGCATTTTCCGAATTCCCCTTCTCGAGCATGTTTCCCGCAACAAGCTGTGGCCGGTTCGCTTCGAGGACTTGGTGAAGCGAGTTTACGTCGACCAGCAACTCAGTGTTCGCATCGCGATCGTTCGCTACTTCGCTTGTGCCCGCGGATTGAACCATCTGACGAGCCAAAGCCGTGGAGCTAGAGAAAATGACTCGTTCGGATGCAAACGCGATCGTGGGCGAGAAATTGAATTGAATGGGTGCCGTCACGCTGTCTCGCTCGTCGCGTTCGGGTACATAGGTTGCTGTCACCATCTGTGCCGAGCCGCTCGTTTCCAAACCAAGGTCCAACGGAGGCTGACCGTTCATCGCGCCGGTGACATTCGCGAAACCAACGAAGCTCTGAAAGATGCGTCGGATTTCTGGTTGAGTCTCGGCAGGGGTTTTCATCCGAAATTGAATCGCGAATGCGGGCAATTGGATCGCAGGGCGAGGTCGGTGATCGCTGAAATCCTGTGAGACGCCGATGATTTGAATCTCACTTTCGAGCGCACCAAGAATGTCTTCGCCGAAGTCACGCCCCGAGAAAAGCGTTGTCAGTTGCGTGTCCGCTTTGGCGAGTTGATCCACCACTCGATCGCTCAACAAGTCCCCCGCTCGTAGCCACATTTGCGACAGGTCACGATGTGAAGAGACTGCAAACAAGCGATTCTCGAGATTCAATAGCGGTGGCGCCGATGCGCTCGACGCTTCACCAAAGTAATATTCGCGTGGCGGTTCCCAATCACGGTCATGGGGTGTCGCAAGTTGTAGTCGAAGCCCCGGTTGTTCCAGATGGACGGTCCCGGTAACAAAGGGCGTATGACGAAGGTTTGCAATCATCCCGCCAAGGACCAACTCGCCCCCAAAGTTGTCCACCTTTTCGTTGAAAAAACCCTCGGCAACGCCTGCGTTACGCAAAGCTTCCACATCAAAACATCCCCATACCGCAGCCGTGTCGCGCTGTTGCGAATCCATACTTTCAACCGACTGCCTAAACGATTCTTTGGACTGCAACGACTCGCCACCGCCGTCAAGGTATTGATCGATAATCGATTGTCCAAGCTCCGAGCTGTTGGTGATCAAGCACCAATTGTCAACCAATGCCATCTTCAGTTTTTTGTTGAACTGGTACGCGGTGAACCCGCGGTACTCTCCCTGCTGAGGAGTCGTGCCGCCCTGTTTCATACTGGAGATGGCCAGCAAGAATCCGCGAAGTCGTTCTAAGCTGTCACGGCTAGACGACTTCACCAACAACGCAACGCCGCCACCCTTCGAATCCAATGCGACACTGATGCCGCCATCAGAAAGCGTCGCGAGTGCTTGTTGCCATGGTTGGCCCATGCTGCCTTCGAATGCATCAATTGCCACACGAAGCTGGCGTCTCGGTTCCGATTCAAGAAAGGCCTCATAGGCAGGCAAGCTCTTAATGCGATGGTGCAACGGGTGATCGATGACAGTCGACATCACTTGGCCAAGGTTCGACACTTGCGCGAATCCAACGATCGAAGACGGCAACAGCTCAGTGGCACTGCGATCGCTGTTCGCAGGCGTTGCCACGGTCTCGGTCTCTGCGTGCAATGATCCAGCCGAGGAGATGATCGCAGCGAAACAACAAATGCCGACTGCGAATCTGCGGTGATATGTCGCAACGAAGGAGAGCAAAAATGGGTTCATTGGGGTAAACTTCCAGGCATGGATCGTTGTGGTTTTCTGTGATTCTACAGTATTGGGTTCGGCCAAGACGGTCTATTCTTTGTATCCGTTCGTATCAAACCACGTTCGGCAAATAGCATAACTTTCTCGTTTCGTGTCCAATAGTTTTTGATGTTCTGCGAATCACCTTTCGCAGACACCTCCCCCCGCTTCCTTGCAATCCCCCCCTCCAACCGTCAAGACGATCACGGTATCGCTTATGGACTTGGCAATCCACACGGAACATCTGACCAAGATTTATGCTCAGCGTGTCATCGCAGTGAACGACATGACCTTGAAGGTACCCGTCGGTTCTGTGTACGGCTTGCTGGGTCCCAATGGAGCTGGCAAGACCACCACGCTAAAGTTGTTGCTCGGGTTGCAGCAGGCCTCGGCCGGCGAGGCCAAGGTATTCGGTCGGCGCTGTGGTCCCCGCGCGACCGATGTGCGCGCCATGATAGGCTATTTGCCAACGCACCCCGTATTGCCTGGCCACCTTTGTGTTGTCGAGTACCTCGATTTACTCGGCAAACTGTGTCGGCTGCCGAGCCAGCTTCGCAAGCCGCGATTAACGTCACTCCTTCGCGCCGTGGGGTTGTTAGGGGCGACACACCAACGGATCGCAACCTTTTCGACGGGGATGAGAACTCGGCTCGGCATTGCTGCTTCGCTGTTAGCGGATCCGCCGCTATTGATTTGGGACGAACCCACCGCAGGTCTTGATCCATCAGCCCGACGTTTTACCCTGGACCTGATCCGTGAACTTGCGAAATCGCGAACGGTGGTGGTCGCAACGCACATCCTCAGTGACATTGATCAGATTTGCGATCACGTTGGAGTGATGCAAGAAGGCCGAATGATCTTTAGCGGTTCGATGCGTGAGATGAAACAGCGACTGCAACGCGATGACTTTTGCTTGGAGCTTGATGGTGAGGTCGACGCGATCTTACAGCTACAGCAGCAGGTTGCGGAGGTGCCGGGTGTTGCAGCGTGCAGTCACGAGATGCATTCGATCGTCGTCGAGATCTCCGATCGGCACAGCCGCGCCGGAGTGGTCGCGGAGGTGCTCAAACGGGTCGAATCGAGCGATTTGTCTCTGTTAGCCCTCCGCTCTACGCAAAGTGACACCGAGTACGCGTACTTACAACTCCTACAAGAGGACAGCGAACATGGATTTCGGCGGTTCGATCTCAAAGCTACGAGCGACGAGCATGCCGCTATTGGCGATTCTGTCCTATGAGCTTCGCGGCCTCGGCAAGAGCTGGCTTGTACGTGGATGGCTCGTCGCCACCGCGTTGGTCACGTTCTTTATCGTCACCGCAAATTGGGGGCAAACTCCGACGGCATTGCTGGTCGCACAGCTTTTGTTTCCCTATCTGGTCTTTCCCTGGTTCTTTGTTGTGCTACTGCTAGGGCTGAACCCTGTTACCGGCTCGCGACTCGAAGCATTGTCCGATGGCATCTTGTGTCGGCCGGTAAACCGATGGGAGTACCTGTTGGCATCCTGGGCCGCCCGCGTGATCGCGGTGCTGCTCGCATTCGCCGTGGTAATCCTGCCCGTTGTTTGGATCGTGATGGCGGCAGAGCGGGCATCCGTACCGGATGATGGCGTGGCAGGGTATGGCGTCGCTGCTTCGTTGATGGTCGTCGGTTTGGTTTTAACATTCCTTGTCTCGCTTGGTTTTTTTGCTGGCACCCTATTGAAGAGTCCACTGTTTGCTGCAGCGGTACTAATCTTATTTTGGATCCCGGTTAACTTGGTATTGCATACGTTTTCACTCGAAGAGTTTTCCCCGATCAGCTTGAATCAATCGTTGCCGACATTGCTACGAACGCCGTGGAAGACCGCCGAAGCCGATTCGTCGGCCCAGGCAGATACAGAGGACATGCAAGCGGCAGCGGACCAAGCGGCTGATTTCCTGAACCTGTTGACCGGTCGGTCCGCCGCGGTACGGCAACAGCCGCCAGAGTTTTTTGAGCGCGGTGACTATCAAGATTTCTCGTTGCTTCGAGTCGTCATGGGCTATGGCCTGCCAACGTTGGCCTGTGTCGGTCTTGCGACGCTGTTATTTGGTCGGCGTGATTTGTGAGTTGTCATTTCAAAATTTTGTCGATGCTGGAGTTCGGTCGCAGGACTGTATCGGAACCGTTCGCTCACGAGCGAACGGTTGAACTCCAACCCATCCCCCACCATGGAGTTGATTCGATGTTTCGTGTTGCCTTGTTGATTGCGTCTGCCACTTTCTTGCTAACGTCACGACCCACCGCGGCCGAAACGCCCGCGGTGACCCAGTGGGTTTCGCCGGATGCTTGGATCGTTGCGGAAATCAGTCGTCCAGACGTGCTTGTCGATCGAGCTTTCCGCGATGACGTGGTGCAAGCGGTCACGTCGCTGTCGGCCTACCAAGACGCGATGGCCGATCCCGACGCTCAGCAAGCTATATTCCTGCTGAACTACTTCAAAGGCAGGTTCGAATGCGATTTTGCAACGCTTTTAAAGAAAGCAGCTGGTGGCAACATCACTTTGGCACTCGGCCCGAATGACTCGAACTTGTTGGTCGTGGAAGGTGAAGATGCGAAATTGATCAACGAAATCCACGAGTTTTTCCTGAGCCATGCCCGCGACGATGCGAAAGCCCTTGGCCAGGGCGACCCCGTGAAATCTGCCATCTACCAGGGTGTGACCGGATGGTCGCTTGCTCCCAACGAGATGCATGCCATCATCGACAACCGTTTGCTGGTATCCAACAAACCCGAAGTGTTGAAAGCGGCGATTGATCGCCGCGCAAACTCGAGCCTGCCCTGTTTCGCGGATTCCGAGTCGTACAAGAAGGCGAAAGCAGCTGCCAGTGTGGACGCGGTCGCAACCGTCTACGCGAACATGGAGGTACTGAAGCAGGTGCCTGACTTGAAGCGTGCGTTGTCAGAAAACGAAAATCCGCTCGCGACGCTGCTGTTGGCTCCCCTACAACGATCGCTTCGCGAAGCGTCGTGGCTGATCATCACAGCCGAGGTCAACGGGGATGCGATTCAGCTTGAAATGACGACCGATGGAAGCGTCGGTTACCCAGCCGCAGTGGATGGATTCGCGCTACCACAACAAGCGGACGACGGTGCGATGCCGAACTTTGTCGTGCCCGGTCAGATCGCGGGGATCAGCCTGTATCGCGACCTGTACCGCTATTACGCTGCAAAGGACGAATTGTTTCCAGAGCGAACGTCGGGAATCATCTTCTTTGAGAACATGATGGGGATTTTCTTCACCGGTCGCGACCTGACCGAGGAGGTTTTAGCAGAGACGCAGCCGCAGCTCTGTGTGGTCGTCGCTGAGCAGCGCTACGCCGAGAACGTCGGCACGCCGCTGTTGCAGTTGCCTGGGTTCGCCGTCGTTTTGAAGATGCGAGACCGAGATCGGTTCGCTCCGATCATCGAAGAAGCTTGGCAGAAGGCGATTGGACTTGTCAATTTCACCCGCGGCCAACAGGCAGAACCCGGTCTGATCATTGACAAGCCCCAACATGCCGACGTGATTTACACCACGGCTGCATTCTCCGTATTCGGCGACCACGATCGTTCCAACGTCGATTCACGATTCAACTTCCAGCCAACGTTGGCGATGCCGGGCGATTACCTGATCCTTAGCTCCTCCGATAGTCTGACTCAAGATCTGATCGATCAGATTGCAGAGCGAAGCGACATGAAGCCGGTTCCGAGTTCGCACAGTCTCGTGGTCCTCAGCGGTCCGCAGTTGGCGGCAATTCTGAATGCCAACTTCGATGCGATGGTGAGAAACAACATGGTCGAAGATGGGAACACCCGCGAGCAGGCGGAGCAACAGCAAAAGGTGCTGATTGCCATCCTGCAGCACCTGCGCAACGTGTCCATCGACGCGAGTACGAAGGAAGGCAAATCGCACGCTGTCTTGAAAATCGAATTCGCGCTTGACTCGGAGCCGATGACCCCCCACACGAGCGAACGATCGCAGCAGGGAGACCAATGATGAGTACAGATCTGCAAATCAAGTCACCGGCTGAGAAGGATGCTGTCGTCAGCTCTGATTGGGCATGGGCTGAGTACACGCCCAGTGACGAGCACCCTTGGACGTTGGAGTTGGCTGGCCATTTGTACCGCCGGGCGGGTTTCGGCGCAAACTACGGCGAGCTGCAGCGGGCCTTACAGCAAGGACCGAGACGAGCGGTCGATCGACTGTTACTCGTCAACGAACCACTGTCTGCATCCTATCGTGCCATCGAACAAGACGAGCAAGCCGCGGCAAAATCCGGCAATCGGGAATCGTTGCAAGCTTGGTGGTTACGTCGGATGGTGGAATCACCTTTTCCGTTACTGGAAAAGATGACACTCTTTTGGCACAGCCATTTCGGCATCCGATTCGACCAGGTTCGTGATGCGTCGCTGATGCTTGATCACATGGGTCGACTTCGCGATTTGGCATTGGGGAAGTACCCCGAACTGCTGAGCGCAATCGCGTCGGACCCGGCTGTTTTCTTGGGCGTTGGAGCAGAAACGAGCCGAAAGAGCCAGCCAAACGAACAGTTTGCAAGGCAGTTGATGCAACGACTCAGTGTGGGCGCAGGCAATTTTGGCGAAGAGGACGTTCGAGAAGCGTCACGAGCCTTTACAGGATGGTTTGTCCTGCGTGGAAAGCTGCGATATTTCGACCGAGAGCATGATGAGGGTGCCAAGAACATTCTTGGCCGAACAGGAAATTGGAAAGTGCAAGATGTCGTGCGAATCGTGCTCGAGCATCCCTTATCTGCGGAAACACTGGCAGCCAAACTCTATCGTTGGTTCGTTTCGGAAGTCGACCAGCCTACTTCGGAATTGCTAGCGCCGTTGACGGGGATGCTCTCGAAGGACTACGACATTAGACAGGTGGTTGAGGTCATCCTACGAAGCAATCTGTTCTATTCAAAGGTTGCCTATCGTCGCCGGATCAAGAGTCCTGTTGAGTACGGTGTCGGGATCGTGCGGGCGCTGGAAGGGAGTGTTTCGACGGTCCGCTTGGCAGAGGACCTCAACGGACTCGGCCAAAGCTTGTACAATCCTCCGACCATCGAAGGATGGCACGGCGGACACCATTGGATCAATGCCGCCACGATGGCGGGCCGAATGAATCTCGCCGGTGAACTGCTTGCACCCGAGGGTCGCTATGGCGGCAAGCTCGACCCCGCAAGCTTGGTGCAGCGATATGGCAGCGAGGATGCTCCGTCGGCAGCCAAGTTGCTGGGCCAATTGCTGCTTCAAGATGACGTTGCCAAGCAAACTCGCGAAAGGATCGATTCGTCTGCTTCCGACCCCATCGGTGGCGGCTTGGCAAACCTGCGACCTTTCGCAACCCGCCTCGTTAACTTGCCCGAATTTCAGCTGTCCTAATACGTTTAAGGTGGAGTGTTCTCATGTCAAACCCACGTCGCCATTTCCTCAAGTCGCTTGTCGGCACTTCGGCCGCCATCTCCTTTTCCAGTGTCCTGCCCTCGCTTCTGAATCGATCGGTGCTCGCCGCGAGCGAAACCGAACCGACCAAGGATACCGTACTGGTCGTGGTTCAGCTTTCAGGCGGCAACGATGGATTGAACACGCTTGTCCCCTATGCGGACGATGTTTACGCCCGCAGCCGAACGACCTTAAGGTTGAAGGAAAACGAGGTACACAAGATTGGGGATGACCTTGGGTTTCATCCGGACATCCCTCAGTTTCAGCGTCTGCTGGACGACGGCGATTTGATGGTCGTCCAAGGGGTTGGCCATTCAAACTCCAATCGCGACCATGATGCGGCGATGCGAGATTGGCATACAGCGCGGCCTGGTGATTCAACCTGTCAAACCGGATGGCTCGGCCGCGCAATCGATGAGGCAAACCATCCAGAGGATCCCTCCGTTTGCGGCGTTTTGGTTTCACCCATCCCGATGCCGCTGGCGCTCGGGACAAAGCGAGTCGTCATCCCCTCCGTTGTCTCAGCAGATCAATGGCGTCTGCGAGGGCCAAACGCGGACCACGATGAGAGGATGGAAACTCGCATGCCGTCAACCGTCATCAGCAATAATCCGCTCGGCGACTTGGTCCGAACGGCATCCCTTGCTGCCTATGCGACGGACGCCAAGATCGAAAGTGTACTGCGACAGGGAAATCCTTCGCACAATTATCCTTCATTCTCGCTCGCCAAGCAGCTTCGGACGATTTCGGAATTGATCCGTGCGGAGGTTGGCGTAAGAATCTTCTTTGCCGAACTGGGGGGCGGTGGAATCGGCGGCTTTGACAACCATGCGAATCAAAAAGACAACCATGCAGCGCTGCTGCGCGAGTTGTCGGCTTCGGTTGCGGCCTTTGTGGACGACTTAAAACAACAGCGACTGTTGGACCGCGTGCTATTGATGTCCTTTTCGGAATTCGGCCGTACAGTCTCGGAAAACGGTCGACGAGGTACCGGCCACGGGGCAGCGGCGCCCGTATTTCTTGCTGGAGGCAGCCTCAACGGTGGACTTTTTGGCGAACGCCCCCGCTTGTCGGATCTGGACCAAGATGCACCACGGCACCAGATTGATTATCGCCAAGTCTATGCGACCGCACTTGATCGCTGGCTCGGTTTCCCGAGCGAAAGTTCCTTAGCAGCGAAGTATAAGCCGCTCGACATCTTTGCATCTTGAGGCATGGACAAAAAACAGGGCATCCGCGAAGAAGGCAAGCTTGTGGACCGGCGTCAAGTTGCAGGGCATCCCACTTGGCGTTGCCATTCTGCTGTAGAATACGTGGCGGTCAAACCAGACAGCAAACCTCCTCTTTCAAATGCGAGTCCGCAGATGCAGCGTTTTTCCTTGCTTTTCATCGCCATTTTGTTGCTTACCCTCCCTTTTGCTTCAGCCGAAGACTGGCCCCGGTTTCGCGGTCCGGATGGAGCGGGTGTCGCATCGGGGACGCCATCGTTGCCGATTCAATGGTCGCCCGAAGCGAACTTGGACTGGAAAACCGCGTTACCTGGATCCGGTGTTTCGAGTCCGATTGTGGTCGGTCAGAAGGTGTTCGTGACATGCTATTCGGGATATGGATTGGACCGCGATAACCCCGGCGATCTCGAAGACTTGGTCCGACACTTGGTCTGTGTCGATTTGGAAAGCGGAAAGGTTTTATGGCAAAAAAACTTGAAGGCCGAGCTTCCCGAAGATCCCTATACTGGCATTGGGGTGACCGCTCATGGATACGCGTCGCACACCCCCGCATCCGACGGCAAGCATGTCTATGCATTCTTTGGTAAGAGCGGAGTCCATGCATTCGATCTCGAAGGCAATGCGTTGTGGCATGCGGAGGTCGGCAAGGAATCCGATCCAACTAAATGGGGTTCGTCCTCGAGCCCTGTCCTTCATGATGACACGTTGATCATTACGGCGTCTGCCGAAAGCCAGGCGATCATTGGGTTTGACAAAGCGACGGGACAAGAGCGGTGGCGGCAAGAGGCCGAAGGCCTTGATGGGATGTGGGGCACTCCCACTTTGGTGAAGATTGACGACACCCGTACCGATTTGGTCATGTGCGTTGCGAAAGAGCTTTGGGGGCTTGATCCGAATAACGGAAAACTACGTTGGTACGCTGAGGCGACGGGCGCAGAACAGTCCTACGCCAGCGTGATCGCTCTGGGCAAACGCATCTATGCGGTCACAGGTCGTGGCGGCGGCAGTGTCGCGATTGAAGCAGGCGGTAGCGGAGACATCAGCGACACCGGGACACTTTGGACAGGCTCAACATCAGGAAGCTTTGGCTCGCCTGTGAGCCACCGCGGAAAGCTGTACTCGGTTGCACAAGGCGTTGTCACGATTCTGGATGCCGAGACTGGAGACAAAATCGACCAGGTTCGCTTGAAGGGAGCCGAGCAAACAGGTGGTCGCTTTGGTTCGCTTGACTATGCATCGCCGCTAGTCGTAGGGGATTCGCTGTTCTACCTCAACGGCAGCGGTCAGATGTTCGTGTTTGACATGGACGGCGACTTTCAACAAGTTGCCGTCAATCGTGTGACCAGCGACAAAGAGTCGTTCGGTGGTTCCCCCGCGGTCAGTGACGGACGGCTGATCCTTCGCAGTGACAAAAACCTCTACTGCATCAAGGACAAAGGCGAAACCGTTTCGCCCACGGAACTGAGTCGCGAAGAAGACGTCGCCAATACCGACACGGGTGATGAGAATCAATCCGCGAGGCCTGGAGGTGAGAGAGGCGGCCAAAGTGGTGGACGCTGGGATCCAGCAAGCTTCTTTAGTGGTCGAGATGCAAACAAAGATGGGAAGCTGACCGCCGACGAGTTGACCGGTACACCGATGGTGGACCGACTGGATCAATTGGACAAAGACGGCGACCAGGCAATCACACAAGAAGAGTTCACGAGCGGGATGTCCACCTTGTTTGCTGGCGGTCGAGGTGGTGGCGATCGTGGTGGCGACCGTGGTGGCGACCGTGGTGGCGACCGTGGTGGCGACCGTGGTGGCGACCGTGGTGGCGACCGTGGTGGCGACCGTGGAGGACGAGGTGGCGACCGTGGAGGACGAGGTGGCGGATCGGGAGGCGGAGGCAATCGCGGAGGACAAGGCGAAGACAGTCGTCCCGATCGACCACAACGCCCGCAGATGGCACCATAGAGGATTGTCCGCACCAAGGTTTAACCTTGACGGTCCACGAGTTCCTTCAGGTCATCTCGGGGGGCAGGCGTGGAGGGCTATTCATGGATTCATGAAAACGCATCGTAAACACATTCTCTCGTTTGGTTTACGGAAACGAAGCGAGAGACAATCTGCGCACGTTGGTGTACCGGTTTTAGTCGGCATTTCTCAACCGATGCCGCCTCAAAAGAGCGTGGAACTTAGGAAGTGGTTAAGCCAAGGATAACGACCACGACGTGGTCAAGGATGATAGCCGGGGGTGAGAGCGAAGCGAACACCCCCGGCCCCCTGTTCATCGATCGAACCGTTGACCACGTCGTGGTAGCAGATTCCGGCGTGGTTCTGCGATCTCTTCAAGATCGACAAATCACCTGTGTCTAGGTTATCCATGGGCATCGCTGCGCTCAGCCCATGTCCACCCTCTGGCGACGGTAGCTAAGCTGAGGGTAAAAAGGCTCGAGCTGGTCACCGTGTACAAAGAACTTCTACGATGCGACAAAGATGCAAATGATGAATCAACCTGACTACTTTGGTGCCTTGGAAATCCCCGAGCCGGTGGAAACGAATGCGAAGGGGCCGAGTGGTAAGCTTCCGTTAAGCGATGAGATTCTCAAGAATTGGAGTAGTGGTGATCTATTCGGCTTGACACAAAGTGTTGGCATGGGCTTTGACCCACGACGCGTGCTTGGCGATCAGTATCTCATTCTCAGCACGCAGGGCGGGGTCAGGAATCCCGATGGGACGCCCGTGGCCTTGGGCTACCATACGGGGCATTGGGAAGTGGGGCTGTTGGTCCAAGCAGCTGCGGAAACCATTTGCGAGCACGACGGCGTCCCGTTCGCTGCGTTCGTCAGTGATCCCTGCGATGGTCGGACCCAGGGAACGCAGGGAATGTTTGATTCGCTACCTTACCGCAACGATGCAGCCATCGTGATGCGACGTTTGATTCGTTCGCTGCCGCGTCGGAAAGGCGTGATTGGTGTCGCAACGTGCGACAAAGGGCTGCCGGCAATGATGATGGCGTTGGCCGGATGTAGCGATACGGCAAACGTTCTGGTTCCTGGCGGCGTGACCTTGCCGCCCACGGTTGGCGAGGATGCGGGTAAAGTGCAAACGATTGGTGCGCGCTACACGCACGGCGAGATTTCGCTTGAAGAAGCGTCGCTTGAAGGTTGCCGTGCTTGTGGGACCCCTGGAGGTGGATGCCAGTTTCTCGGAACCGCTGCAACCAGCCAAGTGGTTGCCGAAGCGCTTGGCATGACCGTACCCCACGCCGCACTGGCCCCAAGTGGGCAGCCAATTTGGACCAAGTTGGCCAAGGATTCTGCGAAGGCATCGCAGCGGTTGGTTGCATCGGGAAAGACGATGCAAGATTTGCTGACCGAGGATTCCCTTTTCAATGCGATGTTGATCCACGCCGCCGTGGGTGGGAGCACCAATTTGTTGTTGCACATTCCAGCGATTGCCGCAGCAGCCGGTTTGCCTCGTCCCGATGCGGCCGCGTTTCGTGCCGTCAACCAATTGGTACCGCGATTTGTCGATTGCTTGCCGAATGGACCGGTGGGGCATCCCACGGTGCAGTTTTTCTTAGCCGGTGGAGTCCCCGAGGTTGCTTGGCATCTACGCGAAGCCGGTCTATTGAAATCCGACGCGATGACCGTTTCCGGGATGACTTGGAACACGTTGCTTGACCAGTGGATCACGAGTGATCGCCGATCGGTTTGCCGTGACCGTTTGACGCAAGCGGATGGAATTGATCCCGACGAGGTGATTATCCCCCCCGCCGAAGCAAGTCGGCGGGGGATGACCAGTACGGTTTGTTTTCCTCACGGGAACCTTTGCCCCGAGGGCGCGGTCATCAAGGCCACATCGATCGACCCCAGTGTGATCGATGCGGACAACGTTTATCGCAAACGCGGCCCGGCACGCGTGTTCACGACCGAACGCGATGCAATCGCTGCGATCAAGGGGCAAACCGATTGGCCGATCAGTCCTGGCGATGTGATCGTGCTGATCGGACGCGGGCCGATCGGATGCGGGATGGAGGAAACCTATCAGATCACCTCGGCATTGAAGCACTTGAAATTCGGCAAGGAGATCGCGTTGATCACGGATGCTCGGTTCTCGGGTGTCAGCACGGGGGCTTGTATTGGGCATGTGGGCCCCGAGGCGTTGGCGGGTGGTCCAATCGCCAAGGTGCGCGATGGCGACCTGATCGAAATCGAAATCGACCGTGTCTCGTTGAGCGGTCACGTTGATTTGGTTTCCGCTGTGGACGCGCCCGAAACGGCAGCCGAGGAAGTTTTGCGAGTAAGATTGTCGCACCCAAAACTTGGCGTGGAACAGGCAATTCCCGATGACACGCGACTTTGGGCGGCGCTACAGAACATTGGTGGCGGCACTTGGGGGGGCTGTATTTATGATGTCGACGAAATCCTAGCGACGCTCGAAGCGGGCGTAAAGGCAAGGCAGGGGCGATGAGAACCCCGTAACGGAAAGGGATTAAGTTTCAAGGGCCAACAAGACGACGGGAAGGATTCAACCCGATTCTTGCCACTGACCGTCGGGCGACGCTCGGCCGAGCGATGGCTGACGGCTCGTCATCCCCAGTTGGCCCCTTTCGGCACCCTTGCAAGGGTACGCCAGAAACGGATAATTCGGACTTGATTTGACCCCCTTTCACTTACTCAGTAATACCTAGGTAGTTCGTCATGGCTTTGGTTCCACTTCGCGTCGTACTCGACCACGCAGCAGAAAACAATTACGGCGTTGCGGCATTCAACGTCAACAACATGGAACAGATCCAGGCGATCATGGAGGCGGCTTTGGAAACCGATTCGCCCGTGATCGTTCAAGCGTCGCGCGGTGCTCGCTCCTATTCGCAAGACAACTACTTGCGTCACTTGATGCTCGCCGCAGCGGAACTTTATCCGCAGATCCCCACCGTGATGCACCAAGATCATGGCAATAGCCCTGAAACGTGCTTGTCGGCCATCGAAAATGGCTTCACCAGTGTCATGATGGACGGATCGCTTGAAGCCGATGGCAAGACCCCAGCCGACTACGACTACAACGTCAAAGTGACGGCCGAAGTCGTCAAAATGGCTCACGCTCGTGGCGTCAGCGTCGAAGGCGAACTCGGTTGCCTCGGATCGCTCGAATCGGGCGAAGGCGAACAAGAAGACGGTCATGGAGCCGTCGGCGAATTGACTCACGATCAATTGTTGACCGATCCTGATGAAGCAAAGCGGTTCGTTGAAGAAACCGGTGTGGATGCGTTGGCCGTTGCGATCGGAACCAGCCACGGTGCTTACAAGTTCACGAAGAAACCGACTGGCGAAGTCTTGGCGATGACGCGCATCGAAGAAATTCATGCGAAGATTCCGAACACTCACTTGGTCATGCATGGCAGCAGCAGCGTACCGCAAGAGCTTCAAGACATCATCAACAAGTATGGTGGCCAAATGAAGCAAACCTACGGCGTGCCGGTTGAGGAAATTCAACGTGGTATCAAGAGTGGCGTACGTAAGATCAACGTCGATACCGATTGCCGAATGGCGATCACCGGCGCCATTCGCAAAGTGTTCGCAGATGACCCATCCGCCTTCGACCCACGCGCTTACTTGAAGCCCGCTCGCGAAGCGATGAAGGCCGTTTGCGTCGCTCGCATGACGTCCTTTGGCCAAGCAGGCAACGGTGAAAAGCTTCGCAAGTCGCTTGGAGCGTAAGCTCAAGAAAGAATGGGCGATGGGTCGGCATCTTTGATGGTCTCCAATCTACTCGATGCCTTTGACCACCAAGTTCGAACGCAACCGTCCTCGGTTGCGTTGATTGGAGACGTGGCAACCACCTACACGTGGTTGCAACTGGCTCGGCAAGTCCAAGCGACGGCGGAGTCTCTTCACGCGAAGTTCGCAGCAGCGCCTGCGATGCCCCGCCATCTTGGCTACGGAAGTCGCAATTCGCTCGCCGACGTCGTTTTGACGCTTGCGGCCGCTCGAATTGGCGTGATCAATGTTCCATTGAATGAGCTCGGTGGCGAAAACCATCTGCAAGACTGCTGGCAACAGGTCGGCGGTTATTGGATCGACGATGTTGAAGCGTTGCTGGCCAGCTCGACACGATTGGGTCAGATGGAATTTGACCGAGTCGACCCAAACTCTGCTGGGCTGATCCTGTGGACCAGTGGAACAAGTGGTTCGCCTAAAGGCGTTGTTTTGTCACACCGCTCGCTCGCCAGCAACGCGCAGGCAAAATTGTCCACCGTGCCACAAACGAGTCAGGACGTGCGTTTAACGTGCTTGCCCGTTTCTCATGCCTACGCCCGCACTTGTGACTTGGGGACATGGTTGTTGAGCGGCTGTACTTTGGCACTAACGCGAGGCTTTGAGGGCTGGACGCGGCTTGCTGCCTTTGTCCAGCCGACGCTGGCCAACGTCGTTCCCAGCGTCGCAGAGCGTCTGCTAGCCGGTGATGCTGACGAACTCGGCATGCAACGTTTACGAGTGCTTGGTGTTGGGGGTGCAGGCCTCTCCGCGTCATCCTTTCAGCAATGGAAGACGCGCGGCATCGTCGTTACCCAGGGCTATGGGTGTACCGAAACCGCTCCGGTGATCTGTAGTGCAACTCCCGAAAATGCCGTTCCCGGTTGTGTGGGAATGCCCGTTGAAGGCTGGGAAACCGAAATCCGTGATGGTCGGCTGTTTGTTCGGGGGCCGCACTTGATGCTCGGCTATTGGCAGAATCCCATCGCGACCCGCGAGCGGATCGATGCGGATGGATGGTTCGACACGGGTGACTTGGTTGAGTTAGATTCTGCAACGGGTCAGTATCGAATCCTCGGCCGGCAGGATGACGTGATCGTCTTACCCAACGGACATAAGGTGTTTCCCGCAACGATTGAGCGGATCGTTGACTCGTTAGGCGGTGTTCGCCATTCGATGCTGCGGTATGGTGAAGGTCAGTTACAGCTTTGGGTTGAGACCGACCTCGCGGGAACGACTTGGGAACATCTGTGCAACACCGCGGTGGAAACTTTGACTCGGCGTCCCAGATGGGAACGGCCCCGCGTGATCGAGCGATTTGCTGAGCCGTTAAGGCGAATCGAAGGCGAGTTGACCGAGAAGGGTACGATCTGTCGCAGCCGCATTGAACAATTGCGGTTTCAGCGATAGACGTTGGAGTTCCGCCCTAAGAGGTAGTCGCGGAGTGGACAGCCGGGCGACACCGCGCTGGGCGAGCAATCGCATCGATTCATGGTGAGCGAGTTTTCTCGACTCGTCGTCATGAAATCCAAGGCTGTGGTCAAGGAATAGCATCGTTGGATGAGCCCGTAACCCGCTAAACCCCGCGCTGCGAGGATCGATCGAATGAAGCTGCAACAGCGCTGCCATGGCGACGTCACGCACTTGAGTACGTCGGCTGTTTTCTTGGCCAGGCATCAAGTGCGAAGCATTGGCCACCCGATGGTCTGCGAGTCTTGCGCGAAGCGTGGCGTCAAGACTTGGCAAGACCCATGCCGGTTGCGTGCCCGAGGCCAATGGTTCCATGGACAAACGGGCGGCAGCCAACATGGCGGTCGTTTGCCACGTTGCCGGCAAGCGAGGATCGCTCAGTATCCGATTTGCCAATTCTGATGCCAACAGATTGCAGCCAAACCGCATCGCCACCCTTAATCGGTCATTTGGCGTTCCGACGCTGGCATGACTCCTGAGCCACGCTTCGACCAACCGGCCAAAGATTCTTTGATCGGAGGCCGTCCCCATTTTGGGGCCGATACTCGAGTGTGCAAGCGTCATCATCACGCGAAGTGTTCGGCGCCGGTCGGTGAACGTCTTCGAATCGGTGTCGGCCAATAGATAGAAGGACCACTCCCAAGAATCGTCCACGGGTAACGTAGTTTCCCAAGAACCCTTGCGCGGTTGAGACGTCAAAAAGTGCTGGTCAAGGTTTAAATGCGGGTCGTTGCGGCCAGTGATTTGTAAGATCCGCTGTCGATAGCGGCGAAACAGGGTGGCATAGAAGACCCGACACTCGGTGTCGTCACCCACATTTCTCGCGAAGCTCTCCCATAACGGCAGCTTGATTTCGGTGGCTGGAAGCTGCGGGTCAAGCAAACGCTCGACTTGGCCGTCGATTCGTCGCTGTGCGAACTCATCCAATAGTCGATTGCATTGGCAGCGAACCTCCAGCGATGAATGCTGCAGTGCCGCTACGAGCCCTGCTTCGATGCCCGTCACATCCTCGTTCTGCAGCAACCATCGGAAGGCGGCCTGGCGAGTTGCGTAGTTTGGGGAATCGAGCGATTCAATACGCATCCTGAGCAAGGAGCGATCGATGGCAATCACGGCGTGGTCGCCGAGCGGATTGACGGCGGAGGTGTCGATGGCTTGCGGTTCACCAGCCGAGATCAATCGGCAAACGAACAGGAACGTGACGCTCCAGTAGCAGAAACGGGAAGGGACAAGCATGGTGTCGATCAAGGAATAGCTGGAGAGCGTCACGGTATCAGCGGCAGATCGCTTGCCGCCGGTTTTGCCGATGAAATACCGGCGGCTAGCGCCTTGCCGCTCAGTCCGAAATTGATTCGGGAAATTACGGTAAAGCGTCCACAAGGTGGCGTTGTTCGGTTAGGCAAGGGCTTTCTGAAGCGCGACGCGTATTTCCCGAGCGGTTGCTCGCAGCGCAAACGGTCACACCGCTCATCGAGCTTAATTCGCGGGATACGTTTTGCTCGAATAACGCAGCCTTGAAGCACACAGAAGGGGGCTGAGAGCTCGATTGGGATTGCGTTAAACTGCACGATCGTCACAATCGCTACCTTTCGCATTCTGCGTGAGACGCTTTCCACCATTGATCCGCAGTCCATCCCATGCAAATCATTTGCTTCGAAGACCAGCTTGCGAGCCACTTGTTCCCGATCACCCAGTCGCGACCCGCCTACGCGGTCACCTGTGCAAGTCTTCGCTTGGTCGACCGCTTGAAGGAGTTGATCCGAGGTCCGTTGGCGGGAAGTTCGCTGCTGGGGTCCGTCCGTTCCTATCTGACCGAAATCCAGCAGCTGGATTTTGAACTGTCGCAAGCGGCGACGGAGATCGGAGACAAGTGGCCGACGGACGATGGCGGGATTTTATTGGTCAACGCACGACTCGTCCCTCGAGTGGCATTGGACGCGGTGTTGGTCAAGATGGCTCAAGAAGATCGATCGGTTTCCATGGTCGATGAACATGATGGATCGATTCTGATCGCCCGTTTGACGGCAGCCGATTTGGCGGCACGTCGGAGCGAATTGTCTCCGCCACCGGACCCTGTACCCGAGAAATCGAGCAGGTCCCGTTCCAAATCCGTGGTGGCACCTCTTTTGTCATTAACCGATCGGCTCGTTCAATTGGCGGATTCGCTGCCGAGATCTCCAACGACCGCGGCGGCGTTCCATTGGCCTCATGACATCGTGTCTTGGCACATGAACGAAATGCGGGAATCGATCGAGTGGCGAGTGGCACACGGGGAGTACCGCCAGCATGCGGATGGGGTCTTTGTCAACGAAGGCGTCTCGCTCGGTGAATACCTGTCAATCAATGTTGAAAATGGGCCGATCCTGCTCGAACGTAACGTGAAAGTCGGTCCCTTCTGCTATTTAGAAGGTCCGCTACACGCAGGAGCAGGGACGCGGGTGATTGAACATTCGGCACTGAAGGATGGTGTTTCGCTTGGACATACGGTCAAGATCGGTGGCGAAGTCGAGGCGTCCGTTATCGAACCTTACACGAACAAGCAGCATCATGGCTTTTTAGGTCATAGCTACTTGGGCAGCTGGATCAATCTTGGCGCCGGAACCTGCAATAGCGACTTGAAGAACACGTACGGCAAGATCAACATGGAGTACGACAACACGAAGATTGCGACGGGCATGCAGTTCCTCGGTTGTTTCATTGGTGACTATTCCAAATCAGCTATCAACACGAGTATCTTTACCGGCAAAGTGATCGGTGTCTGCAGCATGCTGTATGGTTTTGTGACCTCGAACGTGCCGAGTTTTGTCAACTACGCACGATTGTTCGGCCAAACGGCACTCCTGCCTGCCGACGTGATGATTAGCACACAAGCGAAAATGTTTGCCCGGCGAAAGGTCCAGCAGCGTGAATGCGACAAACAATTGATCCTCGACATGTACGAGCAATCCGCCACCGAACGCGAAGCGGCGGAACACTACATGTTGTAGGCGGCTGACATCTGACATCTGACATCTGACATCTGACATCTGAACTCCCTATGACCATCCAAGTTGGTATCGTTGGCGCGACCGGGTACACCGCTCTCGAAGTCGCTCGCTTACTCCTTTCACATCCCGAAGCAACCTTGGTCGCTGCGACCAGTCGCGCTGACGCCGGAAAGCCGTTGAGTGCGGTTCATCCCTCGCTGAGCGGGCGATGTGATGTCGTTATCGAAACACTGGATGCCGATGAGATCGCAAAAAAGTGTGACGTCGTGATGTGCTGCTTACCGCACGGAGCCTCAGCAGAAACCTGCAAGCAGTTGGTCGAGGCAGGCACGCGTGTGGTCGATTTCAGTGCCGACTTTCGACTCTCCAATCGTGAACTGTATGAGAAATGGTATGGTGTCACTCACCCATGGCCCGAGCGGATTGGTAAGACGCCTTACGGATTGCCGGAGTTCTACGCGGACGAAATTCGCAGCAGCGACTTGGTCGCAAATCCAGGATGTTACCCAACGTCTGTGATTCTACCGCTGCAACCGTTGCTTCATTCCGACATGATTGAGGCGACGGATATCATTGTCGACAGCAAAAGCGGGGTGAGCGGTGCAGGCCGGTCGCCCAAACTGGGGACCCTTTACTGTGAAGTCAATGATTCGATTGCTGCGTATGGCGTCGGGTCACATCGACACCAACCGGAAATGGTCGACATCTTGCACCGCGCTGCGGGTACGCTGCCGTCGATCCTGTTCACGCCCCATTTAACGCCTATGGACCGAGGTATCTTGTCGACGATTTATGTCAAACCGAAAACGGACGCGGGTGGCGGCAAGGTCCATGCGAAACAGCTGATTGAAACGTGGCAGAAACGCTATCGCGATTGTCCCTTCCTCGTCCCAACCGACGCCTTACCCGCGACCAAGCATGTCGCGGGAACCAACTATGTTCACATGACGGCACGCGACGCTGCGGATCGGATTGTGATCGTATGTGCAATTGACAATTTGACGAAGGGAGCCAGCGGTGCGGCGATCCAGAACATGAACGTCATGTTCGGCGTCAACGAAGGCCTCGGGCTATAGTCTTTCTGCTAAGCATTCCTTCTAACGCGATGGACTCTCCGATGACCTCCGCAAGCATTTTCCAAGCACTCGACCGTCACCGTGGCCATGGCCCCGCAATGGTTGACGCAATGGCGAACCATTTTCGACAGACTCGGCAGCCGATGGAGTTGTTCGAAGCGTTGAAGATGCAGATTCGCAGTCGGCTTGGGTTGCCGTTATTGGCATCAGAAGATGACAAGCCCAAACCCGAGGACGTCGAACGACAACTTGAGATGGGGTTGTTGGATGCATGTTCCGAAGTTGGCACGATGTTAATCCAAGACGGCAAAGTCGCCGAAGGTTGGATGTACTTGCGTCCCACCGGAGATTTGGAAAAGGCAAAACAATTGACCGCCGAGATCCCGATCACGGACGACAACTATGACGCAATGATTCAAGTGCTGTTGCACGAGGGAATCGATGTGGGACGCGGCTTCCAAGCGGTGCTGGACCACCAGGGCACTTGCAACAGCATCACCTTGTATGAGCAGGCGATTGCGGGAAGGAGTCAATCGGATCGTCAAGCAGCGGCGTCTCGGTTGCTCGACCACCTGTACAACGAATTGGTCGTGTTGGTCCGCGGCGACATTGCACGGCGGGAAGCACCCGCAGCCGACAGCGAAACACTGAGCGAAATGCTTGAGAAACGTCCGTGGATCATGGACGAAGGAGCCTATCACCTCGACACCACACACCTGGCATCGACCGTTCGAATCGCATCGATCTTGGACGATCGGGTGTACCACGACAAGGCGATGCAATTGTGTCGATACGGGCAACGCTTGGCAGCTCAGTTCCAATACCCGGGCGACGAACCGTTTGTTGACTTCTATCCGGCCTACATCGCGTTCTACAACATCTTGCTCGGAGAAAATCTTGACGCCAATCTGAAACAATTCGAGCGGAAAGCTCGGTCGGTGGATTCGAAAAAGCATGGCACCGCTGCGATGGAAACCTACGTGGATCTCCTTTTCCGTAGCGGCCGGTACGCCGATGCGGCCCGCGCCGCGGTGGATTTGGTCCCCGAGGATGTGCCTCCGCAGCGGATCGTGCCGATGCTGTTGAAGATCGCTGATCGGGCGAAATCAACCGGTGACGCTCAAGTGTACGCTATCGTGCTCGATTACTGTCGAGACCAAAACGATATCCTTGGCTACGCCGTCACGCTCGAAAAAATATCCAATTAGCTAAATCCATTATCCTGTTTCGATCGTCTTCCTTATAGCTGGCGGTAAAGAACCTATCCGAAAAGGGTCTGCCCTTTGTCGACCGACGTTTCGATTGCTCAAAAACTCGTTGTTTTCCAATGGAATCGCGACCGATACGCTCAGACCAAGTGAGTGTCAGCCCCCTTTTCGGATCGGTTCAAAATAGCACTCAACGAAACAGAGGATGATGCGATGGAATCACGACACAGGCAACTCGGTTTTAGCCTGGCCATGCTGATGCTTATTGGCTGCGGGCAAGAAGCGGCACGAACAAGTGTCGAGTCGGCAAGGTCCTTAGCGATGGATGCTGGCCGGCCTCTTGAATCCGTCGGCGCAGTGCTCGATCAAGAGGTGATGGACCTTCCCCCGGACATTGAAAGCGATCCTCGCGGTGACCGATACGATTTGATCGTCGAAAATCCTTTCTTGGTTGCCACCGAGCACCCCCTCAGCACGTTTTCGATCGACGTCGACACGGCTTCTTACAGCAAAGTGAGGCAATTTCTGACTCAATATCACCAACTACCTCGCCCCGACGCCGTTCGCATCGAAGAGTTGGTGAACTATTTCCCTTACGACTATGCCCCCCCTACGGACGATCAATCCGATCCGTTTGCGGTCCATCTTGCCGCGACCGACTGTCCTTGGAACGACCAACATCGACTGCTTCGCGTTGCGATGAAAGGACGGGAAGTTCCCCAACAAGAACGCCCAGCGTGCAATTTGGTGTTGCTCGTCGACACGTCGGGATCGATGAAGGCCGCGAACAAGTTACCGCTGCTCAAACGCGGACTGCAACTGCTCGTGCCCCAACTCAGCGGCAAGGACCGAATCGCAATCGTTGCCTACGCTGGATCGGCAGGATTGGTCCTCGACAGCACTCCAGCGAATCAAACGGCCACATTGATGTCGGCACTCGACCGGCTACAAAGTGGCGGCAGCACCAACGGCGGGCAGGGATTGCAACTGGCTTATCAGGTCGCGCGTGACCATTTTGTTGCCGGCGGCACAAACCGCGTTATGTTGTGTACCGATGGTGATTTTAATGTCGGTGCAAGCGGCACCGACGAGTTGGTACGCATGATCAAGGACGCCTCACGCGGTGGGATTGATTTGACGGTCCTCGGGTTCGGGATGGGAAATTTCAACGATGCGATGCTGGAACAGGTGAGCGGGCACGGCAACGGAAACTATGCCTTTATCGATTCAGATAACGAGGCGAAAAAGGTCTTGGTTGATCAGGTCGCTGGTACCTTGGTGACGATTGCCAAGGACGTCAAAATCCAGGTCGAGTTTAACCCAAACGTAGTCTCAGCCTATCGATTGATCGGCTATGAAAACCGAATGCTCGAGGCCCAAGACTTTAATGATGACAAGAAAGACGCGGGCGAAATTGGCGCCGGGCACTCGGTAACCGCGATCTACGAAGTCATTCCCGAAGGTTTGCCATCATCGCCAGGTGTTCCTGCGATCGATCCGCTGAAGTATCAGCAGCCGCGTGATACGTCCCACGCAGCCGATAGCGGTGAAATGCTGACCTTGAAGGTACGTTACAAGTTGCCCGAAGAGACGGAGAGCCGTTTGATGAACAATGTGTTTATCGATGACGGGGGCACGTTTGCCTCGGCGGATCGCGAATTCAAATTTGCAGCCGCGGTTGCCGCGTTTGGGATGCTGCTCCGTGATAGCGAGTTTCGTGGCAGTTGGACCTACGACCATGTCGCACAAATTGCGCAAACGGCCATCGGCAGCGATGAAGATGGACTTCGCCGAGAACTGGTAGAACTCGTGGAAACGGCACGACGCCTCGCCCTCGCTCTGTGAGTGAAACCCAGGTCAAACGACGCCGAGGGCCGCAGATCAGTCCAGGCGGGCTGCGACACCCTGCGGGGTCGAAAAGTTCTCTTGCTGTTAGCTGACCGTAGGTGCGCTATCGCGACCTACGGCTAGAGCATTTCCATAAAACACGTAGGTCCGGTTCCCACCGGACTACCTCGATTCGGCCGGTAGGAACCGGACCTACATCCCATGTCAATTTTTGAAATGCTCTGATGGCTTGCAATCCCTTCCGGGATAGAGAACCACCTGTGTCTAGCTTACAAGCTTATGCATTGGGTTACGAATCATCCGGGCTAGTGCACGGTGGTGGACACCACCTGAGGCACGTTCAACTGAGTTGCGATCGAAGACGATGACCCCGGCACGCTCGGCCCCGCCTGCTCGAGGGCTTTCAGCACTGCGGATTGAGAGACAAGATCTCGCAACACGATCGGCTGGTTGGGGCGTGACCCAGGATAGATTGCCAGCACCGGAATCGAGCGGCTTTGCAATTCTTCGAGCTTCGATTTGATTTCGAGATTCCGATTCGTCCAATCGGCAAGCATCGGAACTGCATTGAGCTCTTCAACCATTTTTCGAGTGGGTTCGGTATTCAACGCAACTTTGGAATTAAAAATACAGTTGGGACACCAACGTGCGGTGAAATCCACCATGACCGTACGGCCTTGCTGTTGCAGTTCTTGCAATCTCGCCTCATTGTAGGGTTCCCAATCGAGCTCTCCACTCGCACGACTCCGCATGTTCGCTGTCGCGACGGAGGCGGTAGCTGGCTCTGATTCCAAATAGTGAAACGCCATCATACCGATCACCGTCGCAGACACGATGCCACCGGCCCATGCGATCATTCGGCTTCGCAAATCAGCCCAGTTTGGAACTTTACCAATGATCCAGCACCCGAACCAAACACCGATCAGCGTCACAAAGACGGGCAATCGCACCTCGTCGCTGAACATGAAGAAGAAAAAGGCGACCGTGCCGAGAAGCAGGAACGCCATCAATTCCTTAAAGGTTTCCATCCACGTGCCTGGTTTCGGCAACCACGCCACCAATGATGGCCAAATACCGATCAAGATATAGGGAAAGGCCATCCCGACGCCGACCATCATCATTAGCGCCGTCGCTTGAAGGGGTGGTAGCGAGGCAACGGCGGGGAACACGACTCCCAGCGCCGGTCCGCTGCAGGGGGTCGACAAGACCGTTGCGAAGGCGCCCTTAAAGAAGGCGCCGGGGTACCCTTCGCGTTTTTGCAAGTCTTGTGAAAGCTTCCCGCTCGCCATGCCGGGAACCGGTATTTCCCAGAATCCGAAATAGCTCAGCGCCAGCGCGAACACCAAGACCGTCATCCCCAATCGAAATTCGAACCGTTGAAAATGCTCGCCCCAAGCCATACCAAACACGACGGCCAGCACTGTCAGCAGCGCGAAAACGACCAAGATGCCTGCGGCATATACCGCATTGAGCCAAAAGACCCGTTTTCGGTCCGCACCAGCTTGCTGAATGAAGCCCATGACCTTGATTCCGACGACCGGCAAGACACAGGGCATCACGTTCAAAATCAGCCCGCCAAGAAACGCGAACATCATTAGCAGCGCAAATGGCCGATCTCCTCCACCGTCAATCACAATGGGCTGGACCGTACCGTCGCTGTCATCACTCAAAAGATTGCTTTGTGGCTTTGTGCCATCGGCCTTGACGTCTTTGTCGACCCACTGCGTCATCGCTGCCGCATCAAGCACGTCGGCTCGCTTGGCCGATGTCATCACGACGGAGGCGAGGCGAGGCGATGTCGAATCGGGTTGGCCCACCGTAAGGTTCGTGGAAAATTGGAGTGCGACGGGCTGCTGACAACTACTATCGGTACAGGCCTGGTAACCAATGGCACCTTTTATTTTGTGTTCACCCGGCTTGGCATCTTCCGGAACCTCGACGGGCATGGTCCAACTGACGTTGCCATCGTGGTAGAAGATTCCCTTCAGCAAATTGCTCTCATGGGGTTCGCTACTCGCTGCAGGGGCCCCCACTCGCAGACCGGCTTTCTCGGTCATCACAAAGTTCGTCGAACTATCGGCATCATCGACTGCCGCACGATACACGTGGAAGCCCGAATCGGGCTTGGCCGTGAACGTCAAAAGTGCTCGTCCCCCCGGCGCGACCGTCGAAGGAACCAACCCAGCTGTCCAAGCGACTTGGTAATCCTCGTCTCGAAAGGTTTGCTGCGGAGCGGCGGTGGCCATCTTGCCATCCAGCGTCGGTCCATCGCCTTGAGCCACCGTGTTGTTCTCAGAATGGGACGCAACTTGGTCAATGGTTCCTGCGAACAACGCGACCAGCGATTCTTCAATCGGGACACACGCCCCGTCCGTCTTGCATGCCTGTGCATCGACTCCCACGGTGATCGCATCGCGGAATCCATCCGGGATCAAGATCGGTACCGACCACACGATCAAACCGTCATGTTCTTCGATCGTCACACCTTTGAAGATCGTCGAAACGCTCTTGAGTGGTGGTTCCGAAGGGGTAAATTCGCCCGCCAACTTCACAGCGTCGGGGCCCTTGATGGTCAGCTTGGTTTGCAGCGGTCCACCCGGCGGCTGCGTGACCGAGTAGACGTGCCAGCCGCGAGAGATTTTGACTTCGACATCAAGCCGCCCGCGGACACCGTCTTGGGTCGCAAAATACTTCGCCGTCCATACCGTTGACTCGTCCGCAGGTTGACCGAAACCGCCGAGGGAAAAATCCGAGAACAATCCGGCGTTGTCATCAAACCCATCTTGAGCCACCAGCGGTGGTGAGACAAGAGCAGCGAGCAACGCGAAGGGTGCAAGGAAACTGAATATCGTTTTGATCATCTCTAAAAACTGCCTCTATAAATTCTCATTCCGTTTCGAATCGATCAACCACCTCGATCAAGTGCTCGATCCTGCGGAGAATCGCCTCATCCGCGACCGGAAAACGTCGCTGCTCAAGCAACAGCCAAATCGCCCAGTTTGCCAAACTGATCCATGCGGAAATGGGCGCGAGTTCACGAGCTAACGCTTCCTGCTGCACCTTCAATGACGATTCTAACCGATAACCCGCCACAGCAGCATCCCATAACTGGTGTACAGAAATGCCGTTTTTCACAAAACTACCGGTCCAGCGGGCGAGGTCGGCCGCGGCGGCGTCCATGCGAACAGCGTCCATGTCGATGATTCCGCTCACGGATCGCGTCGTGGACCCATGGTTCTGAAACTCGGTAAAGAAAACGTGTTCGCGATGGCAGTCGCGCAGCACGTAGGAACAGGGGACCTTGGTTCGCGAGAGCGCCTCGAGTGAAGTCATCGCATTTCGCGATACCGCGTGCCAGCGGTCACGAAGTCGATCGACCGCCAAAGCGACCGTTTGCCGCAGCAAGGGATTCGCAACGCAATCGAGATCGCGAGTGAGAAGCGATCGCAACAAAGGGGAGACCTCGGCGATCCTCGATTGCCGAGATCGGATGCAGAGTGGAACTTGAACTTGGGTACCCAGCGAACGTGCGGCCTGATGAAAACGGGCGATCGCCGCAGCACCCTGCGAGACAGCAGCGAGCAAGGGCCCTGAATCGACCGATCGATCCAACGCGTTGCCTGGCATCCAAGTCACCAATTCCCAGCATTCCGTTCGATAGCGGATCGCTGTCGCTGGCACTCGCGAACCCTGCGCGGAAATCAGCCGTGGCACCAGTTCACAACCGGCGCTGCGAGCGGCTTGCATCACACGATGAATCTCCTGAACGCGATCGAGCGTCGCCATCGCGGGGTAGCACTTCAGCGCAAAGGCTTCGCCCGATCGGGTGGTAACTCGATACACCTGCGCTCCACTCATCCCTGGCGAAACAGGCTGGACCGAGGCAACGGATCCCGCGCCGTCGCCGAACCCATGTTGAAGCACTTCGTTGGCATACTGGACCGACGCTGAAAATGTCAAACGGCCCCCCCCTGGCTACGGCATGACTGACGGAGCTGGTCGATCCTCGCTTGGTTCGCAGGATCACGAGTGGCCACCCGGATCGTCCGACACTCCTCGTCCGCCTCCAGATCGAAATAAATCCAGACCGTTTGTTTGGGCATCACATCACGGACCAGGTTTGCCCATTCGACGAGCGTCCATGCTCGCTCGTCGTCGAAAAGTTCGTCGACCCCAAGCTCGAGAAACTCGTCTTCATCCGCGACCCGATAGGCATCGAGATGATGCAACACGCGGTCGTTACCAGCATGACTTTGCAACAAGGTAAAGGTGGGGCTGGTCACTTCCGCCACATCGATCCCACTGGCATCGGCAATCGCTTGGACCCAGCGAGTTTTCCCAGCCCCGAGCGTCCCCACAAGACCAAACGTGGTTCCTCCAGGGAAGTGCGCGCAGAACAACCGTGCCAGCGACAACAATCGTGGAATGTCAACTTGGTGTACAATCAGGTCCGTCATGAGTCCCACCCCTTCTTCCCACCGAAAAGAACGATGAAAACGATTTCCTGTTTTTTACTTTTCATCTTGAGCATGCAATTTCCTTTTTCGACCACGGCGCAAGATCTCGAAGTGCTCCGCAAAGAGTTTCTCGAATTGAAATTCGGGATGTTCATCTATTTCAACATGGGAACGTTTCACGAAAAAGAATGGGTTGAGCCGGGTCAAGATCCACTCAGTTTCAACCCCTCGAAGCTGGATGTTGCCCCCAACCGCGATGGCTTGATCGACGAAAACGTTGTCCAGCGTTTGCAGGAAGTGGGCGAAGCCCTATCGCTCCTTTAACCTTCGAACCGATTCGCGGGCACGCTTCAGGAATTCCACCTTTGGTTCGCCCGCTTCAAGAAAGATCGGAGGCCCGATCGTGATGCAACTCAGCAGCGGCACGGGTAAGAATTCGCCACGCGGCAAGATCCGATTCACATTGTCGATATAGACCGGAACCAGTTCAAGGTCGGGCCGTTTCTTGCCCATGTAGTAGAGGCCACTCTTAAAATCACCCATTTCGTTATCGCTCGATGATCGGCCTCCCTCGGGAAAGACGATCAAGGAATAGACGTCCCCCATTTGCTCAAGCATCGAATCGATCGGGCTGCGGTGTACCTTGATTTCTTTTCGGTCAATTAGCAGTGCGTTGAAGCTGCGTGCCATATGCGGTTTCACCCATCCCGATGTCCAATAGTCTTTGGCCGCAACCGGTCGCGTGACCGCTCGCACATCGCGCGGCAAAGCCGACCACAACACGACCGCGTCGAGGTGGCTGGTGTGATTGGCAAAATAGATGCGTTGACACGTGTCCGGTTGGCAGTCAACCCATCGAACCGTGAACCCGCTGAACATCTTAGCCAACAGGACGATAACATGACTGGTGATGGTCATGTCGAGCAGTCTACTTGCTGAGCGATCCTTTGCGAAGCGGCAAGCCGGCAATCCGTTCGGCCGGAAAATCGCGTGCACGTTCAGGGCGAGCGGTTTTCGCTTTTTCTGCTTTCGCATCGTAAATCTGCGTCGCGAGGGCCTGATAACCCTCGACCATCGCCTCAAGCGACCCCGTCGCGATGACTTGTCGACGTCCACTTTCCCCCATCGTGCGGCGTTTTTGCGGATCCTCGAGCAGTCGACCTATCGCCTGGGCCAGTCCGGTGGCATCCTCGGACGCAACCAAATGACCGCTCACTCCCTCGATCACCGACTCGCAAACCGATCCCACATCCGTCGCAACCACCGGTACGCCACAGGCCATTGCTTCCAGAATCGATACCGGCGAAGCCTCGTTGAGCGACGACAACGCAAAGACGTCAAATCCGGCAACGAGTTTCGGTGTGTCATGCCGCGTCCCAAGCAGGTGGACGTGGTCCGAGATTCCATAGCGATCGCAAAGATCTTCGATCGCCGGTCGTTGCGGACCGTCACCAATGATCACCCAATGGGCATTCGAAAAACGCTCCGAGGCTTTGGCAGCAGCCCGAACAAACATCGCATGGTTCTTCTCGCTGCGCAGGGCGGCAACGATCCCAACGATCGGTGTTTCCTCAGCAAGCCCGAGTTCATCTCGTAGTTCACGGCGGCTTCCCGCAGACGGAGAAAACCGATTGCAGTCGATTCCGTTTCGGATCACACGAACCTTTTCGCCTGGAAACCCTTCAAAGTCTCTCAAAAAGTCACCATGAGAATCCGCAACAGCAATGAAAGCGTCGGTGAGCGGCGTCAGCATCCGATTCAGCCGTCCAACGCCGTCAGGCCAACCGGTGCTGTGTAGTGCCGAAACAATCACGGGAACGCCAGCGACCTTAGCGGCAATCCGCCCCCAAAACATTTTGTCACCCGCGCCCACGGTCACGACGACATCGATTCGCCGCTGCCGCATTAATCTCACCAAGCGGGGTAAAACTCGCAGGTCATACTTCCCCGACAACAAATCGGTATGGACAGCAAACTCCGCTCCGATTGCTTCCCCGAGCGGTCCGGCCTCCTTCAAGCATGCAACCTCAGGGACCATCACATCACGGTCCATCCGCCGCATCAAGTTGACCAGCAACGTCTCCGCACCACCAACGGGCATGCTTGTAATCACGAACAAGCAGCGGAGCGGCGCACCAGGCTGGCGGCGTTGGGGAACCGATCCAAATCTATTTGAAATGTAGGACAACATGCGATGTTTTCTTCTGAACGTAATTTGTGTTGGAAGTGGTTTCTCAAATGGCGATCGCCGGTACACCAGCGAGTTGCCAAGGATAGCTCTGAACAGGGAAGCTCTGGACAGGGACCACAAGGCGGTCAACTCGTACGAATGCGCAGATCTTCGGAACAAATCCTCTTAAACCGGAAGCGCCTCGGAATTGACACGGCCGAACTCCCTCGCAGACGCTCCATGTCCAATGCGATAGTCGATCGCCGGTTCACGCCTTAGTTTTTCGGGATCGAAGCTGAGCCAATTCTGAAGCCGAGCGAAACAGGTGTCGCCATGAAAACGACGAATGTGAAACGAATCCCGGCCGACCGTGTTGTAACCGCCGAACGCACTGCAAAAACCCTCCATCCCAGATTCGTAGACCGCATCGATTGCAACACGCGTCAATTGCGCAGGTAGTCCGTACGGGAAGGCAAAGTACCGAACCCGACTACCGATCATCTGCTCGAGTTCTTGCTTGGCATTCGTGATTTCATGGTGCACCGTCCGTTGATCCGTAACTTTTGAAAAATCGACATGGTTGCGCGTGTGCAAACCAATCTCAATTCCCATGGCCGCGATTTCGCGAAGTTGGGTCAGCGTGTTGACCGCTAACGGGACGCCCGCCTCACAATCATGAGGAAAGGGGATTTGACGTTGAAGATGATCGATTGCCACAAAGTAAATGCATGGGATGCCGCGTTCCGCCAAGAGCGGCAAAGCAAAGTCACAATTCTCTGCATAACCGTCGTCGAATGAAAACGTGACACTCGGACGTGGCGAGTCCTTTTGCTCGACGCGACGTTGGAGTTCATCCAAGCCAATCAAATCGAACCTTGATTCGCAATAGTTCACATGGCGTTCAAACTGATGACACGAGATCGTCCAATCGTTCGGATGGGTATCAGCCACCCGATGATAAAACGGCACGAACATCGGTGAAGCCAATTGCTTTTGCATCCATCGATTCCGGACCTCTCGCACCGGAGCGGTCAACAGAACGCGGGCATTCAGAGCGGCGGATCGGAACAGGTTCATGGCGTCGCGTTCTCGAGAGATGGACTTGACGCTGAACCTTACGACACCCAAAACGGCAAATCCGCAACGAAACCTTCTCCATCGGGGGGGAACCACGAACGCAGCACTCGGAATGACGGTTATAACGGTTAGCCGACTCGGCGAGCGAACACCCACCACTCCGTTGCCAACACCGCCAACATCCCAAGCAATAACCAACGCCAGTATTCTTTTCTCTTTTCGACACCTCCGCTGGCGGCCTCCACCGACTCGTACCCTAGTTCCACGCTCGGAGCGGTTGCGATCGTGCTCTCGCGAGTGTCAAACAGATTGATCGAAAACAGATCGACGACGCGATCCTTGGCGGTGACTTGGTAGTTGCCGGGCTGGTCGGTCATAACGATTTCGGTAAATCCCGAGGGACCAACCGGTACCATGGTTGGCTCGCTGCCGGCATGTTGCACCGTGACTTGTGGCAACGCACTTTCCAGACGCAACCGAACCGTGTCGCCTGGCTTGAACGACGGCGCTCCGCTCGCTTCGGCCGCTCCGGCTAAGTAGCGCAGCACATTCAACACGAACACCGGCCAAGATCGTTCGGCGTACCAATTTGTATTCGTCTGCGTCTCTCCGGAGCCGTCTTCGCTGACCAATTCGAAACCAAGCACCAAGTCTTGATAGCCGTCGCGCGGGGCCAAAACCATCATCGGACCAATATCGGCGCCCAACAGCTCCATGGAACCCGCAGGTCCGTCGATCGATCGCCCTTTAAAGATCAGCAGGGAAAACAGTTCCAAATATCTCATCATCGGGTGCGTCCGATCCAAATCGACCAACACCACACCCGACGGATCGGTGCGCCATTTCCATGTCTCGCCGGGGGGCAAGTCCCCAACGAAAAACGTGTTCGTGATCGGCATCGTCTCGGGCGAACAGCGATCGTAGATAATCAAGTCATCCGCCCCTGCGGCGGATCGTTGCTTGTAAGCATCCGTCGACAAGTACGCCGGAGCGACAAATTCCGAAACGCAGATTTTCGAAGCCTTGGGAGTGTTCAGGGCAAGCCGCAGCGGCGTGTTGCCCGGCGTGACCACCAACACCGAAACCGTGCGGAGTGGCGTCAATCCAGCAAACGCAACATTGTCGAGAGCGAAATCGTCGTCGATGTCGAGTGACAATTTCAACGAAACCGCTTCATCATTCTCGAAGGCAAACGACAAGCCAACTTGTTCGCCAGGCGGCAGATCGACACCCGACGCATCCAACAGTTCCTCCTCAAGCGTCAAGGATGCCGTCGCGGTTGCAGGCTGGGATCCAAGATTGACAACCGTCGCAAATGCTTGTACTTCAGATGGCTTCTCAACATTTCGTTCCGCAGAAAAAGCAGTGATCGCCAAATTCGTGGGGGAGTCAGTTCCCAGAGCAATGTACTCAGGAATCAGGTTCCCCAAGCTGAACTCCGTTACATTTTGAAATCCTCCGTCGCTGTACATCAGCAAATCCGCCGGCTTGGCATCCGCCACTTGAACATCGTTCACGTCACCGATTTCACTCGTACGCCTCGGATTGGCCAAACCATCGGCCGCCTTCAGCGCACCAAGTACGTCGGTGGATCGATTGGTCACTTCAACGCGAGAAAGAGCATCCCGAAGTCGCCGCCGCTCTGACGTAAACGACTGTAGCACTTCAGCCCGATCACTAAACGCCACCAACATTGCAGTTTCCTCGTCGGTCATCGTCTCAATGCGATCGCCAATTAACTGCTTGGCACGCTCAAATCGATTGCGATGCCCTGGCACGTCGGTCGTCTGCATACTGGCGGAGGTATCGAGCAGAAACACCAATCGGCCTTGGCTAGCCATTTCACCGCGAATCCCCGGCCGCAGCATCGCCAGCGCGGCAAGCCCAACGATCAACAATTGCAAGAAAAGCAGCAAACTTCGTCGCAGCCGCTGCAGCAGACTGTTGACATGCAAATCCTCGATCGTCTTCGCCCACAAATAGGTACTGGGAACTTCGACGGGTTCACGCCGCAGTTTCAGAAAATACAACAAGATGATCCCGATCGGGACCAAAATCATCAGCACCCATCCGCCGGCTGTTAGCGTTGATATCCAGCTCATCGCATGACCTTTCTCACCGCACCACCCCTCGTTCACGAAGGTACCGCGTCACAATCGTTTCTACGGGCGTGTCGGTCCGGACGGGGATGTAAACCACCGAACGTTGCGAGCAAAATTGTTTGGCCCCAGCGATGAAGGACTGCACGGTGTCCTTGTACTTTTGAAGCACATAGGCATTGATCGTGATTTCCGATTCGTCGCGATCCTCGGCATCGATCAATTTTCGATCCCCTCGCAGCGGCGGATCCAATTCCTCGGGAGACAAAATGTGCATCACAAACACATCCATTCGGCGGCCAATCAACATGCGAATCGCAGCCTCATAACCCTGCTTGTCCATCAGGTCGGTCATCAAAACGGCAACGCCGGTCCCCGCATTGCGGAGCGAGAAGTCCTTAATGCCGTCGTACAGCGAAACATTGTGCCCGCTTTGAACCGATTCGAGGTAAGCGAGCATTTTCCACAATCCGCTACGACCACGCAGGATGGGTGCTCGGCGTCCTTCGGGGCCAAGCACCGACACGCTGACTCGGTCTGCTCGGCACAAACCGACATACCCCAACGCAGCCGCAAGTTGCTTGGCAACTCGCAATTTGGTTGGATCGCCAAAATTCATCGACTCGCTGGCATCGACCAATGCGAAAAAGTGCAGGTCCTCTTCTTCGAGAAACAGCTTCAGGAATAGCTGATCAAGCCGAGCGTACAAGTTCCAATCGATCAGGCGAAGGTCATCGCCCGCGACATAATGTCGAAAGTCCGCGAATTCGACACTCTGACCTTTCCGACGACTGCGTCGCTCACCCTTCATTCGACCGCGGAATACCTTTCGCGACACGAGTTCGAGTCGCTCGAGGCGACTGAGCAATTCGGGACTGAGCAGGGGTTCCGTTTCAGTTGCAGGCATGGGGTAGTAAAGAAAAGGTTGCCAAAAAAGTCAAAGAACGTCCGTGTCGCAAGTTTCAAAAGCTCTTTATACACGATTGCCGCCCCCGAATGCGGTAGAGGGATTCTTTCCGTCTCATCCGACGGAAGCGCGCGGAACCCAGACTCGAGGTTTTTTGGAGGTATGGCTCCGGTGTGCAATGATCTCTTAGAAAAGAGTCCCCGACGGACGGTCGTCGGCCGGGAACCGGTAGCACCCTTGGCGCACCGTCGACCGGGATACCCCTTGTCAAGTTGCACCTCTGCAGAGCTCGACTCCGTTTCTCCCGGCAACTGCACGATAACCAGTGAAAATAGCTCCTGCCAGCAATGATTGGACACCGGAGAGATGCCTCGAAAAACCTCCTGCGCACGCTTCCGCCGGATGAGCCATTCTTGCCGTCTCCTTCCGTACCACAATCGCGGACATGTCCGAGCGGCCAAACGCTAGTGGTCTGCGGCAACTCAATTTTCGCGTAGTGGATCTTGTTAAAGATCCCTGCGAGTGAGGATCTTTAACAAGATCCACCACCACCTACCCGAAAAACAAGGTTCGACAGAAAACCGGGACCTTCGGTAAATAAGTTTCGGAACTCTGTATACGGCGAAGCGGTTGGACTCCCGAGCTAAGGGTCGACGCGCAGCAGCGCACCCCGGGGGGCCTTCTCCCCACGAGCACGCGGGGCGTGGGGAGCCAGAATCCATCAGCGCGACATGTGTCGATCACTCTAATCTCTGTAGACGGGGGACGCTAAAATGCACAACCTCCAAGCGGGAGAGTGAAATCCGAAATTTGTTTAGAGAACATCCCACGCGTTGGGGTTCCCCTGTGCGTCGCACCGATGCATGGCTAGGATCCAATCGATGTGAATGACACATTGCGGAGCGTTGTCAGGATGACGAATCAAGATTGAATCTTCCGACAGGTTGGATTGCCATGGATATGGAGCAGCTCGCCCACTTTCAGTGTTTGGCGGAATTGAAGAATTTTACACACGCGGCCGAGCGATTAAACCTATCGCAACCGGCACTTAGCCGGTCGATCCAGCGACTCGAAAAAGAACTGGGACAACCGCTGTTTGATCGCAAACCCAGATCCGTTGAACTGACAGACGTCGGGCTATTGTTCCAGAGTCGAGCCGAACAAATTCTGCTGATTATCGAAGACACAAAAGCTGAGATCTGCGACGACGGTCAAAGCGGGCGAATTCGCGTCGGTGCGATCCCTACGATCGCTCCCTTCTTCTTACCCGATCTGTTGCGTCAGTTCTCGGATCTATACCCAAAGGCAAGTCTGATTGTCCAAGAGGATACAACCGATAACTTGATGAAACGATGCAAGCAGGGGGAACTTGACGTTGCCATCTTGGCGTTGCCCGTTCCCACTCGGTATGTCGAAGTCGAAAAGCTATTCGAAGAGGAACTGATCCTCGTCATGCCGCCGAAACATCCACTCGCGAAGAAAGGACAGATCCGAATCGCGGACGTCGAACACTATCCCTTCGTGCTCCTCGATGAGGCCCACTGCCTGTCCGACAACATCACTTCTTTTTGCCGGCAACGCTCCATTCAGCCGGTTGCCGTGGAACGAACCAGTCAGTTGGTGATGGTGCAGGAGCTGGTTTCGCTTGGACACGGAGTATCGATGATCCCCGCAATGGCCAAGCGATTGGATCGGACCAAACGTCGCACGTATCGCTCCCTTCACGGCATGAAACCGAAACGAACCATCGCCGCCGTTTGGAATCCGTACCGCTTTCAAAGTCGTTTACTGCGAGAGTTTCGAGACTATTTGCAGGAGTACTCCAAAGCATTTTCGTGAGCAACCCTCGGGGGGGGGGGGCCGAAGCAAGCAGGACCTCCCTGTGCATCCCATAACCGTGCGCCGCCGGCTCGCCCGATCGCGCTGCGACTCGCCATGCACACCACGCATAGAACCTATGCAAACATTGCATTGGACGAATAGATCGCAATCGTCCAGAATGAGTGGAAGTCGACCTGTCCTTACACATTGGATGCGTTGAATTCCCACCCCCGTTCCGAGGAGAAATCATGATCTCGACAACTCACCTTGCCGGTGTCGTCACCGGCATCGCGCTGCTATGCATCGCCCCCCCTCTGTTCGCTCAAAGTTCGCGGACCGCCACATCGCCTGAACAACGACCGATGGATGCCAGCAAGTGCCCTGTGATCGGAGAAGGGTTAGCCGGCAGACACACGTCGGCCGGAGCCTACTCCAATGGCGACTGGTGGCCCAACCAGTTGAACCTGCAAATCCTTCATCAAAATTCGGCCAAGAGCAATCCCATGTCGGATTCGTTTCGCTACGCCGAAGCGTTCAAGAAACTTGACCTGGCTGCGTTAAAGCAAGACATTGAAGAATTGATGACGACGTCACAGCCGTGGTGGCCAGCCGACTACGGCAACTATGGGCCGCTGTTCATTCGGATGGCGTGGCACAGTGCAGGGACCTATCGAGTCTCCGACGGTCGCGGCGGCGCCTCGTACGGCACGCAGCGTTTCGCGCCTCTGAATAGCTGGCCCGATAACGCCAACCTCGATAAGGCTCGTCGACTGCTTTGGCCCATCAAACAGAAATACGGGAACCAAATCTCCTGGGCTGACCTGATGGTCTTAACCGGCAATGTCGCGTTGGAGTCGATGGGGTTTGAAACGCTCGGTTTCGCGGGGGGCCGCGCCGATGTTTGGGAACCCCAAAACGACGTTGATTGGGGGCCGGAAACCGCCTGGCTCGGTGACATGCGTTATTCGGGGGATCGTGAACTCGCCAATCCGCTGGCCGCGGTTCAAATGGGATTGATCTACGTCAACCCAGAAGGCCCCAACGGCAAACCGAGTGCACTGGCGGCGGCCAAGGACATTCGAGAGACGTTCGCTCGGATGGCGATGAATGACGAAGAAACGGTCGCCCTGATCGCAGGCGGACACACCTTCGGGAAATCTCATGGTGCCGCACCTCCCGAAGGCAACGTCGGCCCTGAACCCGAAGGAGCCAGCATCGAGGAACAAGGCCTCGGTTGGAAGAATACGTTCGGAAAGGGGAATGCGGGCGATACGATCACCAGCGGCTTGGAAGGCGCTTGGACTTCGACACCGACCGAATGGTCCAACGGCTACTTCGACCACCTGCTTGGCTACGACTGGGATCTGGTGAAAAGCCCTGCGGGTGCGTGGCAATGGATTCCAACGGACCCCGCTGCTGCGGACATCGTGCCGGATGCACACGATCCCAACAAAGCCCATCCCCCGATCATGTTCACGACCGACATGGCGCTAAGAATGGACCCCATCTATGGTCCAATTTCAAAACGGTTCTACGAGCACCCCGATCAATTCGAACAAGCGTTCGCCAAGGCATGGTTCAAGCTCACGCATCGCGACATGGGACCAGTATCGCGTTACCTGGGCCCCGAAGTTCCCGCCGAGACTTTCTTGTGGCAAGACCCTGTCCCCGAGGTGGATCATGAGCTGATCGACGATGCAGACATGGTTGTACTGAAACGTAGACTGCTCGATTCGGGGCTTTCCCTGTCACAATTGGTTTCGACGGCGTGGGCATCGGCGTCAACGTTTCGTGGGTCGGACAAGCGTGGTGGAGCCAACGGCGCACGGATTCGGCTCGCGCCACAAAAAGACTGGGCGGTCAACAATCCCAATGAATTGCGGCACGTCTTGCAGACCTTGGAGCAAGTCCAAACGGAATTCAACGGTTCACAATCGGGTGGCAAGAAAGTCTCGCTCGCTGACCTGATCGTGCTGGGCGGGTGTGCCGCCGTCGAGGCCGCCGCCAAGAACGCGGGACACGACGTGCAAGTCCCCTTCGCGCCCGGCCGTACCGACGCATCGCAAGAGCAAACGGACGTCGAGGCCTTCGCCGTACTCGAGCCGACCGCGGACGGGTTCCGCAACTTCGCCAGTCGCGAACTCGATCGACCTGCGGAAGAGTTGCTGATCGATCGAGCCCAACTGCTGACGCTCACGGCCCCCGAGATGACCGTTCTGATCGGCGGCATGCGTGCCCTGAATGCCAACTCGGACAACCAGAAACTTGGTGTTTTCTCGAAGCATTCCGACCAATTGACCAATGACTTCTTCGTCAATCTGCTGGACATGAAGACCCAGTGGCAGAAGTCCCCCGTCTGCGAGCACTTCTTCGAAGGGCGTGACCGCACGACCGGAGAGGTCAAATGGACAGCCAGCTCCGTCGATCTTGTGTTTGGATCCAACTCGCAGCTTCGAGCCATCGCAGAAGTCTACGGCAGTGCCGACGCGAAACAGAAGTTTGTCAATGACTTCGTCGCGGCCTGGAATAAGGTGATGAACCTCGACCGCTTTGACCTCGATCCGGCCCAACGAACCGGATCGTAGCGATAAAGGGATCGAATTGAAGGATTGAGCGGAGTGAATTCGCAGTGGGGAATGGAACAAGGTGTTGAACGCAAATCAACTCAAACGTGTTCCATTTCCGCCTGCGATGATCCTCCGCTGCTTTGATTTCGGTCAGGGCGAGGTTTTCCTGGGGGGATGCCGACGACCTTGCCGGATGGTTCTCAGGCAAAATCCAGATTGATCGACTCGCATTTTGCCGATGGTATGGAGAACTCGGACAGAAAACTCTAAAATGTTGTGGCCAACAGCCTGACGAATGGCATTCGGGTATGATTGGACGCAAACCCATGGCCCTTTGAGAGACAGCCGGCGTTTTTTCTCCCCCGCGGTAATTCGTTATTTGATCTTGGGCTGTGAGCGACACGACGCGTTCGACCCAGCATCGAAAACTGCCTTGCCCTGATTTATCCCTCCACACGATGAGCCCCTTCCATGTCTTCTTCAAACCACTCACGACGAAGTTTCCTCAACACCACAGCAGCGATCGCTGGTGGCTATTGGCTCGGCAGCACCCCGACGGTGCGAGCAGCATCGCCAAATGAAAAACTCAATGTCGCCTGCATTGGTGTCGGGGGTCGGGGAGCTGCAAACGTAAAAGGTGTCTCGGGCGAAAACATTGTTGCGATGTGCGATGTCGATGAGAAGAAGGCCGGAGAGGGTTTTCAGCAGTTCAACGCGGCGAGAAAGTTCCAAGATTTCCGCATCATGCTGGACAAGCTCGACAAGCAAATCGATGCCGTCGTCATCAGCACTCCCGATCACGCCCATTTTCATCCAGCCCGCCAGGCGATGCTGATGGGCAAGCATGTCTATTGCGAGAAGCCGCTCGCCCATTCCGCCTGGGAAATTCGCGAGCTGACCAAATTGGCCAAGAAAATGGATATCGCCACGCAGCTTGGAAACCAACGGCACGCCAATGCGGGGATGGCCCGAACCGTCGAAGCGGTACGTTCGGGGATGATTGGTGAGATCAAGGAAGTCTATTGTGCAATTGGCGGGTCGCGTGGCATGCCGGATATGCCGACGGAGTTTCCCCCGGTCCCCAGCCATCTCAATTGGGACCTCTGGCAGGGCCCCGTCAAAGAGCGTCCCTACTCGCCAGATTACTGTCCTTACAACTGGCGTTTTTGGTGGGATTACGGGACTGGCGAAACAGGCAACTGGGGCTGCCACATTCTCGACATCCCGTTTTGGGCACTGCAATTGAAGTATCCAAACCGTGTTGATTTGGACGTCATTCCCAGCGCGAAAGAAATTGATCCGCAACGAACTCCCAAGTCGATGAAAACTCGCCTAGACTTTCCCGCCGAAAAAGGTCATCGTGCACTTTCGCTTCACTGGTGGCATGGGTCGATGGCGGACGTGTTCAAGAAACACAACACAACGTCCTTTGGAAACACACTTTTCATCGGAGAGAAGGGAACGATTGCGGCTGGGTTCGATGGCTACAAAGCGAAACTTGATGACGGCAGCAAACCGGAAGCACCCGCACAGACCATCGCCAAGTCACCAGGCTTCTATAAAGAGTGGATCGACGCGTGTAAGGGCGGACCGCGTTCGACCTGCGACTTTGTCGACTATTCAGGACCATTAGCTGAATCGGTGATCCTGGCCAATGCAGCGTATCGTTCCGGTGGTGGATTTGACTGGAATGCGAACGCGTTCGAGGCGAGCGGCAACGACCGAGTCGAGCAGTATTTGGTTCCCCAATTTCGCCAAGGTTGGAAGGTCGATCCAGTCTAGTTTTGGCCCCTTCTGGGCATCATCGGGGCTTCCCATCGCGAAGCCCCGACGTTGTGATTGTTTCCAAGGTTTTATTCATCCGTCCAAACCTATTCCCCATAACCCTCTGTATGCAATCAGCCTACCACTCCAACGAATCATCCGGGCCAGAGCCGCCACGAAATAAAATTCACAATCCGCTAGCGCCATTCCGCTCACCTATTTCCCGCACGTTGCTCAGCGATAAAGATTGAACAACACAAGAGCTTCGAAGCAATGACAAAATTGAGAGCAATCTGTATTGGCACCGGGTACTTCAGTCGCTTCCACTATGAGGCTTGGAACCGGATCGAGGATGTCGAGATCGTTGGGATCTGCAACCGAACCGTCTCGAAAGCCGAGGCGTTTGCCAAAGAGTTCGGAATCCAGGAATGCGGCGACAATCTCGAACAGATGATTGATCGTTTGAAACCCGATTTCGTCGACATCATCACACCTCCCGAAACGCATCTGCCCTACGTCAAGGTCGCCGCCGAGCGAGGCATCCCAATCCTCTGCCAGAAAGCGCTCGCGCCGACCTTCGACGAGGCGAAAGAGATCGTGGAAACGGCACAGAAACATCAGGTACCGTTCATGGTTCACGAGAACTTTCGCTTCCAGCCGTGGCATCGTGAGATCAAGAAACTGTTGCAGCAAGGCGCAATCGGTAAGCTGCATTCCTTGACGTTCCGGTCACGCATGGGTGACGGATGGGGAGAAGACGCGTACATTCCACGACAACCGTTTTTCCGCACGATGCCCCGTTTGTTGGTGTTCGAAAACGGCGTGCACTTCATCGACACCTACCGCTATCTGGCGGGCGAAATCTCGGGCGTCTATTCGGTCCTACGTCAACTGAACCCAGTCATTCAGGGCGAAGACGCGGGTCTCTTGCTTTTTGAATTCGAGTCGGGAGCGGTCGGCCTTTGGGATGCGAACCGATACAACGAGTGCAACGACCCGGACCCCAGGTACACGTTCGGCGAGTTCCTGGTCGAAGGCGACGAAGGCTCGATCCGTCTGTATCTCGACGGTCGGATCACGGTTCAACGACTCGGTCAGGGTGAGCAAGACCACGAGTATCATCACCAGCACATCAACTTTGCCGGCGATTGCGTCTACAACACCTTTGTGCACTTTATCGATGCTTTGAAAAACAAGACGCCGTTCGAGACGGACGGGCCGGAATACTTGAAGACGCTAGCAGTGCAAGAGGCGGCCTACCGTTCCGCCGATCTGGGGATGCCCGTTCGAGGACTTTGATCTCCGCTACGAAGCATTGTTTTTGCTGAATGGCCCCACCCGAGACGACTGGTGACGATCTCGTTTTCTTCCATCCTAAGGACAAACTGTCGATGCAACGATTCCTCATCAGCACTCTTCCCCTGCTTTGCTTTTTCGTCGTCGTGAACTCAAGCCAGGCCGACAATTGGCCTCAATGGCGGGGGCCAACGGGTGACGGTGTGATCGAAGAAACGGAAGTGCCGACCGAATGGGATGAAGAAAGTGGCGTCCAGTGGAAGTGCCCCCTGCCGGGTTGGGGAGACAGCACACCAGCGATCTGGGGAGATGCCGTTTTCGTGACCAGTTGCGTCGACGAAGAGTCGCTGGTTCTCTTGAAGATCAACAAGAAGACGGGGGAAGTTGAATGGACGCGCCAAGTCGGCACCGCGACAGCGCTTCGTGTGAAGGTCCTCAAGAAAGTGCCTGAGATGCGCAGACATCAACAATTCCATGACTCTCACAATATGGCCAGCCCTTCACCGACGACCGACGGTGAACTCGTGATCGCCCATTTTGGCAACGGTGATTTGGCCGCCTACGACTTCCAAGGGAATCTGCTTTGGAAACGAAACCTGCAACAGGACCACGGGGACTACACGATTTGGTGGGGACACGCAAATAGTCCCGTTCTACATGGTGACCTGGTGATTTCGGTCTGCATGCAAGACTCTTGTTCCGATCTGCCAGGCGACGTTTCCCCCAGCTACGTTGTCGCTCACGACAAACGCACGGGCAAACAAAAATGGAAGACGATGCGGATGACCTCTGCCAGAGGCGAACACGGTGATGGATACACAACGCCTCTACTGCGCCACGCCGGCGAACGAACGGAGTTGATTGTGATGGGCGGTCAGATGCTCGATGCCTACGACCCGGCAACCGGCAAGCAGCTTTGGCGTTTGTCCGACCTAGATGGGAACCGCGTGATTCCCAACCCGATCGTAGCCGACCAATTGATCATCGCCACCCAGGGCATGCGGCAAGCGATGTTGGCCATCCGGCCAAGCGGCGACGGTGACTTGAGCCGAAAGGACATCGTCTGGTCGTTTGACCAAGGCACATCCGACAGTCCGTCGCCAGTGGTTTGGGAGGATTTCGTCTTCTTCATTTCAAACAATGGGATCGCTCGCTGCCTCGACCTCCACACCGGTCAAGAACATTGGAAAGAACGACTTGCAGGCGAGTACCGAGCTTCGCTACTCGCCGCCGACGGAAAGGTTTACTTTTTCAACATGGATGGATTGGCGACCGTCGTGTCTGCGTCAAAGGATTTTCGTCGGTTGTCGGAAAACCAATTGCAGGACCGAACCCTTGCTTCGCCAGCGGTTTCCGACGGAACCATTTTTGTACGAGGGCGGACATCGTTGTATTGTTTGAGCCAATAGTCCTTCTCGCCGGTTGCGTTAAGGTTTTGCGTGATTTGACATCCACCCGCTTGTTGCACCTCCTTTACCCCCGAGTTCTCGAATGACGACGAATGTTACCCGACGCCACATTCTGCAAGCTGGTACACAAACAGCAGCCGTTCTTGCTGCGGCTCAGGCAATGCCAGGAGTGTTTGCCGCAGAAACGTCAAAGCCAGAAACCGTCAACCTTGGCTTGATTGGCTGCGGCAGCATCATGAATCACCACCTGAAAGGATTGGTCAGCCGCAAAGAAGCCGTATCCATTTCGTGGCTGTGTGATGTCGACTCAGCTCAGGTTGATCGTACCGCGAAAAACATGGCTGGGTTTCAGCCCAAGGAAGCAAAGCGGACTGCTGAATTCGAAGACGTTTTGACCGATCCCGACGTCGACGCGGTTGTGGTCGCAACACCCCATCATTGGCATGCGCCGATCGCGATTGCAGCCATGGCCGCTGGCAAAGATGTTTATCTGGAAAAGCCAATCTCGCACGTTTACGACGAAGGACATGCGATCATTCGTGCTGCAAAGAAGTATCAGCGTGTGGTGCAACAGGGCAGCCAAATGCGAAATAGCCCTGTCACGGATCGCGCTGGCAAGCTGCTCGCCGACGGCGTGATCGGTGAGATCAAGATTGCCAAAGCTTGGACCGCAGAGATGCGAAACACGGTCAAGCCAGTCGCCGACTCCGCAGCACCCGAGCAAGTCAACTATGACCGTTGGCTTGGGCCAGCGCCCAAACGCCCGTTTAACCAACACCGTTTCCATGGAACCTGGCGGATGTTTCGCGACTATGCCAATGGAGAAATTGGCGACGATGGCATTCACGACATTGACATGGCATGCTGGGGTCTTGGCGTTGATTCCGCACCGACCCAAATCACGGCTCGTGGTAGCCGGATGATGCTGCATGGTCACGCCAGCGAATACCCGGACAACATGAATGTCAGTTGGCAGTTCGCAGATGGGCGGTTGCTCATCTACGAAAACTACCCGTTTACGTCCTATGGCATTCACGGATTCGACAACGGCAACATTTTCTACGGCACCGAAGGCTACATGATCTTTTCGCGGCGAGGTGCGTTCCGAGTTTTCCTCGGTCCCAAATCAGAACCAGGGCCAACGGAGGGCGATGTCCGCTCGGAACGAGGGTACGCGGAACATATGGCCGAATTCTTGAATGCGGTTCGCACCCGTGACCTCCATACCAAGGCACGTCCCGAAGTGGCCCATCGATCCTGTGCTCTCGTGCATCTTGCCGAAATCGCCTTTCGCACCGAAGGTCGTCTTGATCTCGATCCAGCCACCGAACGCTTCAAGGACTGCGACGAAGCCAACGCGCTGCTGAGCAAGGCTTATCGCGATCCTTACCGATTGCCCTCGGTCTAGCCGATGCTTTTCGTCCCGAGTGACAAGAAGGTTCGCAAAGCGGAAAAGAAACGTGAGCGGGCCAAACGCGATGCGGAAAGGCAGAAACGCCGACAACTTCGCGGCGCGGGTGAACAACAAAATGAGCTTGCTTAGAAGAATCTGTGGGTGAATTTTGGCTCGGGCAGCGCGCCAAGGTTGTGATAGAGCGATGTTTCGTAAGCTTCTGGGGTGCGAAAACCGTTGGATTTTCTGGTAATCCGTTTTAGCTTGTTGTTAAAACCTTCTACAACGGCGGATAACAACGTCCCTCCGGCTCGAGACCAGTTCAGCAGCAATTCGCGTTTCTTGCGGAGCGTCTTAGCAAATTCCTTCATCGGATCGATTTTGCTTCTCATCGCGCGAGTACACCAAGCAACAAGAAACTTACCTGCCGATGCATGATGTGAAAACGGTCCAGGATATGAATCGCGTGAGGCACCTTCTTGGCAATCACCTTCGCATTACAGGTTGCACAGTTCACTCGACGCATCGTCAATTCAATGCTCAGAGTCGAATCATTTTCAGCGAATTGAACATGATCGACGACAAAAGGCTTGTCGTTCGTTACGCGATTGAAGATAGTCTTTAGTTGCATCGAGTTGGCACTTGGTTACTGGAAGGTTTAGTCACCCATACCAATAATCACTTTGCCAGCCTGATGCATTTCCTTTCTTGAAAAATGGTTCGATTGAGCCCCTTCCGCCTCGCCGTCGCTTCGGCCCGCACCCTGCAATGGGTCGAAGCAATGGGTCGAAGCGACGGCGAGACGGTAGGGGCGGCCCCATTCTGCGGAGCCCCGAGCGAGTGTTTGAGCATCTGCAAAGGCACTCCAAATCACCGATCCCGAGTGCCAAATTCTCGGTGGTTTTCACCCACTAATTCGTCCGAGGAACATGTTTTTCCGGGGTTTCTGTTTGGACCTCCGGATCGAATAGCGTTCCTCATGCTCTTTCTGCCCTGAAATGCCTTGATAAAACCGGGAATCAGCATGAAGATGGCAAACCGCTACCCACCAATTCCGTGGGAGAGGCAAAGAATTATGTTCTACCGGAACCCCCTGATGTCGATCCTAGAACTCTCAGAAGTTAGCTACCGTGTTGGAGAGCGGTTCATTTTGGACCGGGTGAGTTGGCAGGTGCGTGCGGGACAGCACTGGGCGATCCTTGGAGCGAACGGTGCGGGCAAGACCACGCTGCTGCGAATCGCGTGTGGGTACCTCTGGTCCAATGCTGGCGGTGAGGTCACACGCTTGGGATGCCCGTTCGTCGATTTGAGTGAGTTGCGGAAGAGCATCGGTTGGGTCACGCTCGATATGCAGGCTAGAATACCTCGTGATGAGCCTGCGCTCGACACGGTCTTGAGCGGTCGTTTCGCGCAGATCGGGCTGCGGCGGAGATTGCTGCGTGACGAACTGCAGCCCCACCTGATCGATGAAGCCCACGGCCAGCTCGCCGCCTTGGATGCCGATGGCCTGGCAACGCAGGCCTTCGCTACGCTCTCACAGGGCGAAAAGCAAAAGGTGCTCATTGCTCGGGCTCGGATGGCCAAACCCTTGGTAATCTTTCTCGACGAACCGTGTAGCGGACTCGACCCCGGCGCTCGGGAAAAGCTGCTTGCCACCCTTGAACAGCTTGCTCAGCAATCGGACGACATTAGTTTGGTGCTCGTCACGCACCACGTCGAGGAAATCATGCCGTCGTTCGCCAACACTTTGGCAATGGCCGATGGTCGCGTTGTTGCCGCAGGCAAGACGTCTGACTTACTGACTGCCGATCTCTTAACCGATCTGTACCAAGTCGCGGCCCCACGGCTGGTTCACAGCGATCGGCGCGTTTGGCCAATCTGGTAGTCGCGGCCACGGTCCTTTTCCGATTTGGAGCTACCCGATTTTCGTCATTTCATTGACCGTGAATTCCTCGACCGCGCCATCGGTTGCAGCCAAGTAGTCCTTCAAAGGCTGCCCACCCATGTGTGCTTGCCACAGATCACGAGTTTCCCAGTTCTCGAAAAACATAAAGTGAGCTGGGTTTTCATGGTCCTGATGCAAGTCATATTGCACGCATCCCTCTTCCGCACGCGTCACGTCGATCAGCTTGAGAAGCTCTGCCTTGACGAGTTCCATTTTGTCGGCTTTGGCCTTGATGTTAGCGACGATTGTTAAGTTTGCCACGTTCTCATTCTCACTTGGGTTGTAAAGGGTAAAAAATACGTTTGTTTGCCGAAGCGGAGCGGGTCAAGGCTCTGCCACAGGCTTATTGCTCCACCACGCCACCACGTCCAGTGCGAGGCTAAACAGCAGCGGAATCACGAGCAGCGTGAAGACGGTTGCAAACGCCAACCCGCCAACAACGACCGATCCGAGGCCGCGATAGAGCTCGCTTCCCGAACCTGGGGCGATCACAAGCGGAAGCATCCCAAACACACTCGTGCAGGTCGTCATGAAGATCGGTCGGATCCGGGTGCGTACGGATTCGCAGATTGCCTGGCGCGGATTCATCGGCGCGACGTCACCTTCCGCTTCGCTGTGGTGGCCTCTCATGAAGTTAAGAGCTTGATGCACAATCAGGATAGCGTTGTTGACAACCACGCCGACCAAAATCACGAAGCCAAGCATGGTCAACACATCGAGCTGCTGAGTGGGATCTTCCCGATGCACGAGCCACAAACCGATAAATCCGCCAACCGTGGCAAGCGGAACCGTGAACATAATCACCAGCGGGTACAGGAAGTTCTCGAACAGCGCGGCCATTAGGAGGTAGGTAATGACCAGGGCTAGGAAAAAACGACTGAGCGCAACGCTGCCCAACGAGTCACGGTTCCAACCGCTCCAATGACCCATCAACGAAGTGCGCACTTCCGATAACCGGTCCGCGTTACCGGACAGAGAGACAAAGATGTCGTTGCCCATTTTTCCCTCGGCGCGAGCCTGTGCAACCACATCGAGGATCGTCGCCTGGGCTTGCTCCAACGCAACATGTTTGGGCGGCGTCACCGTCAACGCGATGGCTCGCTGCTGTTCAACACGACGAATCTCTTGCGAAGCTTCGGCGGGTACAAAATTCGCGATCTGGCCAAGCGGCACCATCACAACCGATCCGTTCGATTCGCGAACCGCGATCGGAAGTTCCGCAATCTCCTCGGGCGAAATTTCAGACGCGGGATCACGGATCAACAGCAAATCGATATTGTCGCCTTCAAAGTCAAAGTCACCGACAAACGAACCGTCAATCATCGATCGTGCTGAAATGGCCAGATCATTCACATTGATCTTCAGCCGCTTGGCGACCTCCTGTTTGATCTGCAGTTGTCGTTCCGGACCTGCTTCGTTGAAGTTGTCGGGTGATGTCCGCACCGAGAATTTGGAAAACTCTTCTTGCAAGCGTTCTTCAAGGAAGGAGCAAGCCGATTTGAGTCGGACCAGATCATTGCTGCTGACTTCAATATCGACCGCATTCGAACTGCCGGCGCCACGTCCAAAAATGGAAGCCTGCGACGTCACTCCCTTGCTCGCCGGAATCACGCTGAACGCCTTGTTGAAAATCGCAGCAACGGGCTCGACATTCGCCGGATCGTCACTGATGCCGATCATGAACACACTGCCGCGAGCGACCACGAAGAAGAATTCCTTCAGCGCCGGAATGTTATGAAACGCTTCGCCGGTACGAACATCGATCACGGGCCCATGTTGCGATGCCTCTGCGGCATTCTTAGCATTCCAAAACGGTTTGAGTTCCTTTTCGATCCGTTGGCCAACGAAAAAGTTTTCCATCACCGAATAACCGGCCGGCGTCGACATGCGACAAAACGTGAAGTTCTTGTTGCCGTTGGGAAGGTAACTGGCCGGGGGCATCAGCATGGCGCTCAGCCCGACCGATGCAGCCATCGTGATGCCAATGATCATAATCCGCAGCCAAGCACTGGAGAAACTACGAAACGTCAGCAGGTGAATCACTGCGGTCCAGCGGTCGCTGAGCCACGCGAACAGACGGGTTAGCCCAAACAGCCCGGCGACCATCCCATCGTCGCGACCCACGTCCACCGTGAGTTCGGAAACGTTGTCCGCGCGTTGCGAAGCCAAGCGACGCGACGCCTTGGCCGAGCCGCGAAGAAACAGAGAGGCAGCGGTTGGAATCACCGTAATCGAAACAACGAAGGATAAGGCGACGGCGGCACAGATGGCCAGAACAAGATCATAGAACAATTGGCCTGCTTCATCTTGAACGGTCAGCACCGGTGCGAAAACGGCGAGTGTCGTCAACGTTGACGCAAGAATGGCACCCCATACTTCGCGAGTTCCATCGTAGGCGGCTGCGCGGGGTCCCGCACCGAGTTTCAAATGACGATCGATGTTCTCTAGCACTACAATGGCGTTGTCGACCACCATGCCTACTGCGAAACTCAGCCCCGCAAGCGAGATCACGTTCAAGTTTCGATCGGCAAACCACATCACCACAAACGTACCAATCACCGAAATCGGAATCGAAACGGCGATGATGAGCGTTGAGCGTACACTGCGCAAAAACAACAAGAGCACCAAAACGGCCAAGCCGCCGCCGATCCACAAGTTTTTTCGAACCAGGCCAATCGCACTGTAGATGTAATGGGAGTCGTCGAACGCCATCCGCAAACGAAGGCCAAAACGATCATTCTTGAAGGATCGCAGCACACCTCCTTTGCCGTTCATTTCGTCCACCACTCGATGAACCTGCTCGATGATGTCAAGCACGTTACTTCCCGTTTTGCGTTTGACAAAGATCGTCATTGAGGTGCGACCTTTACACTGGTCAAAGTGGACCGTTTTCTCGAGCGCAAGCTCCACATGCGCGACGTCGGAAACGCGAACAGGGCTACCCAACTCGTCGTACTTGATGATCGTGTCACGGAGTGGGTCGAGTGAATCATACTGACCGAGTACGCGAAAGCGAACGTCTTGCCGATCGTTTGCCAAATCGCCAGCCGAAGCGTTGACATTGTCAAGCCGAAGAGCCGAATTCAGTTCGGAGATCGTGATGCTTCGCCGGGCCAATGCCTTGGGATCGAAACGCACTTGGACTTGGTGTTGGCGACCGCCTTTGATGTCGATCTCCGCGACGCCTTCGATGCGTTCCAAGCTTGGCTTTAAAAACCGGTCGGCATAGTCGAAGAAGGTCGCCACTTCAAAATCCGGGTCCTCCGCTTGCAATAAAAGATAGGCGATCGCATTGTCACCGGCGGTGTCGGCCAAGTCGATGATGGGGCGATCCACATCCTCAGGATATTCGGGCACTTCGTCGATCTTATTGGATACTTCCTGCAAAATTCGATCGGGTGATGCGCCGACGTTGAATTCCAGCGTGATACTGGCACTGCCTAGACGAGCCAGTGAGGTCATTTTCCACAATCCTTGAACCGATTTGAGCTTTTCCTCCTGTTCGAGAATGATCGACTTTTCAATCTCTTCGGGACTTCGACCGTCCCAATTCGTACGAATGGTGATGACCGGACGATCCACATCGGGTGTGAGTTGTACGGGAATGCGCGCCAGTGCAATCACGCCAAACAACAGCACGAGGATCACCCCGACGGAGGTTTTGACCGGATTCTCGATAGCGAATTTGATGGGGTCCATGGTGGTTGGGTTTGAAAGGGGGGGGGGGGACGTTTTTTGCCTCGGCTGAAGCCGTACCCTTTGGGGTGAGTTCGGGGAGGATCGTCCCCTTCGGCTAACGATTCGATGAGGGCAGTTTATCGCTCGACCTTTTGTTGCCCTGTTCGATAAGTCCCGGGAACCGGAGCTAAGGGCGAACGATCCTCGTCGACGCGGACGATTGCACCGGGAACCAAACGTTCTAACCCCTCGGTGACGACCTGCACACCTGCAGCCACACGCTCGATGTCACTGTCTCGCAGGCAAGCAATCGCGTAAGCATCGCGTGTATGGGATAACACACGGACCGGGACGGGCTGCGCCTCGAACTTCGTTTGTGGGTCTTGCTCGGGTCCGCCACTTTGCAGCGGTTGCAGGATCCAAATCATCGATTCGTCAGGTTTCGTCAAGACGGCATCACGAGGCACTAACAATTCGGTCGACTCTCGCATCATTGGCACGAACACGCTAACCCCCATTCCCGGCAACAGTTTTCCGTTTTGATCGTCTAACTCCACGCGAACTGGAAACGTACGGCTTCCGATCGATCCCTGAGCGTTGATCGAGAAGACTGTTCCCTGAAGTTCCAGCCCAAGGCTGTCGACCATCAAGTCGAGTTGGCTCCCCACTTCCAGCAATGGCAGTGATTCTTCCGGAACCATGATTTGCGCATCAATACGTCCATTCGAAACGATTTCGACGATTTGGCTACCAATCGATACATACTCACCGACCTCGGCAAGCTTTGCCACGACGCTGCCATCAAACGGTGCAAAAATCTCAAGCCGTGCCATGCGTTCTTTGGCTTCTCGAAGCAGGACGTCCAACTGCGACAGCGACGCTTCCAACTCCTCGATCAGCGATCGTTTCTGTTCCGCCTCACTTACTGACACCGCCTTCTGACGCAACATGTCTTCGTATCGCTCGAGGTCGACATTCTCGAACGCCAACGTCGCTTTCTTCTCAGCGATCTGGGTCACGATCTTGTCGACTTCAAGGCTCGTCCAGGTGTCATCGATACGAGCCAGTAGCGTTTTTCCGCCGACGACCTGGGTGCCTTCATCAACCGGCAATTCGATGACCTTGCCAGCCACTTCGGTCGCGATCGTCGCCTTGCGGACCGCGATCATGTCACCAACAAGCGTTCGCACGGGAAGGATCGACTTTTTTTGGATCGTTGAGACGCGAACCAACTGTGGCTGCAGGTCTGTTCCCTTAGCAGCGGGGTCACTTTTCCCCGCTGCGGTAGGCTCTCCGGCGCCGGGTCCAATCTGACGAAGGGCCCAATAGCTGACGACGCCACCGAGCAGAAAGGTGGTCAGGGAGATCGACAGAATCGTTACGAGCGTCTTCTGAGTCATACGCTGCTCACGAGGAGTATTTCGAAGCATCGGATTGAGTAGGGTTGTAGGGTGGGAAGGGTGCTCGATCGGGGCGGATCGTGCGGATGGTCTACCATCAAGGATCGCGATCTGCGTACGGAGGCCTGCGGCGGATGGTTACACGCTCCATCATACTTCCTCTTCCTTGCATTTGTCACTCGACCTTGCCTGCGAGATCCCCAATTCGGCAAAGCGATGTTAAGATAGTATCCGCGAACTCACACGATCTCTCACGCCTTTGTAGCCTTTCCTCTCTTTGTATCAGGTCCGTTTCCTCGCCTTTGTTTTGTGAAATCCTCATGCGCTCCGCCTACTTGTTCTTGCTACTGGTCCTCTCCGTCCAATCCGTGTCTGCGGAACAACACTATCTGTTTAGTTATTTCAAGGGCAACGGAGAAGACGGTTTGCATCTCGCCCATTCAACCGACGGGCTGAGATGGACCGCCTTAAAGCAAGATCATTCGTTTTTGACCCCGACGGTCGGCGAGGATCGCTTGATGCGCGACCCCTCGATCACACAAGGGCCCGAGGGAACATTCCACATGGTCTGGACTTCGGGATGGCAGGATCAAGGCATCGGCGTCGCCCATTCGAAGGACCTGGTCGTTTGGTCCGAACAGGAACGGATTGGTGTCATGGACCACGAGCCAAAATGCCGCAATTGCTGGGCACCGGAGATCTTTTATGATGATGCCAAACAACAATACTTGATCCTTTGGGCTTCCACGATTGAGGGAGAATTTCCCGAAACCGCTGGCTCCTGTGAAAACGAACTGAATCACCGTATCTACTATGTCACCACGAAAGATTTCCTGACCTATTCGGAAACGCGTTTGTTCTTTAATCCCGGATTTGCGGTGATCGATTCGTTCTTGGTCAAAGACGGTGATCGCTATCTGCTTGTCAGCAAGGATGAAACTCGATTTCCTGAGCCGACGAAGAACTTGTTCGTCGCATCAGCGGACCAAGCCGAAGGCCCCTACCAGGTCCTGGCCGAACCGTTTTCGCCCGAGTGGGTCGAAGGTCCCTCGGTCTTGAAAGTGAAGGACCAATGGTTGGTTTGGTTCGATGAATACACTCGCAAACGCTACAACGCAATGCAAACTACCGATTTTGAGACTTGGGGAATGGTGGAGAAGCCAATGGAGTTTCCCGCTCGAATGCGGCATGGGACGGCATTCGCGGTGACGGAAGAGATCGCGAAGCCCCTGCTCGAGATCGTTCCGACAGCGAACTCAGACGACGGCATTTTGGCGGGCGGAGCCGACCCTGCGATTGTGGAGTTACAGCCCCATGAATCGAAGCAGGGCTACATGGTCGCGGCGACCGGACGAGGTATCTCGCTGTCGTACTCACCTGACCTGAAAAAGTGGAAGCGAGTCGGTCGCGTGTTTGAGGTGAGCGTTCCGGCATGGGCCAAACAGGAGGTGCCAAAGTCGAATGGTCTTTGGGCACCCGACCTGAGTTTTCATCAGGGGCTTTACCATCTCTATTACTCGGTTTCCAGTTTCGGAAGTCAACGCTCGGTGATCGGTTTGGCAGTCAATAAATCACTGGACATCGATCATCCGGATTACAACTGGATAGACCGTGGAAAAGTGATCGAATCCTGGCCAGGCAAGGGTGACTTCAACGCGATCGATCCCGCGTTGGTGGTCGATGCCGAGGGCCAATGGTATCTCCTGTTCGGTTCCTTTTGGGGGGGGATTAAAGCGATCCGCATCGATCCGACCACGGGTAAGCCGGTCGAGGATGCGGAGATTTTATCGATCGCATCGCGTCCGAACCATCCGACCCACGCCATCGAAGGTGCTTATGTGATTCACCACGACGACTACTATTACTTGTTCGTTTCCTGGGACCGTTGTTGTGACGGAGCAGACAGTGATTACAAGGTCGCAGTGGGGAGGTCACAAATGGTGACGGGACCCTACGTCGACGCGGATGGCAAGCCGATGCTTGACGGTGGTGGGACGATTGTCTTGCAAGGTGACGACCGTTACCGCGGCCCAGGTCACAACAGCGTCCTGACGACCGATGCCGGCCAGTGGATTGCACATCACACGTACGATATGCAGAACTTGCGGGCACAACGTATTCTGCAGTTGCGGCCATTGTCGTGGAACGAGGAGGGATGGCCTGTTGTTGGCGAACCGCTGGATAGGGAATAGTTCAATTGCTGCGAGCAAAACGCAAAAAAGTTTTCCGCGACGCCACACTAGCCCGGATCATTCATCCGACCAAACCTATTCCCCGTAACCCTTTGTATGTAATCAGCTTACACCGATTGAGTAAATAACAGACTGCGCACGTTGGAGTCGTAGGCTTTAGCCGATTCAACAAGGATCCAGCACGCAATCGGCTAAAGCCTACCACTCCAACGAATCATCCGGGCTAGCGGTCAAATGGGCCCTCGGTTCAACGAAGAAACAACGCCTACGGTTCTTCTTTCAACCAAACGGTAGAACGCGCCGGTCGCGACGCATCTTTGCTGGTCCGATTGTTACGCAGGTAGTAGGGAATCGCAGTCAGCTCGCTGCCGTCTGACCAGGTACCGTGAATGATGGGTAAGTTCCCAACCGATTCACCAAACGGTTCAGCGCTGGAAATCGCCTCCAACGGGGATTTGGCTGAGATCGCTTTACCCATTTCTTGATCGACATCTTCGGCACAATACACCAACGGGCCGCGTCGCAGCGCGACTTGACCTCGAGTCGCCGCAATCTTTTCATCGGCCTTGATCCGCTGAACCGGCATTGGAAGCTCCAGTTCGACCTGATCGCCCGGCTTCCAAACTCGATCGATCACCGCGTATCCCTTTTCGATTGATGGTGTGATCGCTTGTCCGTTCAAGTGAATCGATGTTGCACCATCTGCCTCGGGGGTCGCCGTGTACAACGTACTGATGTCACGTCGGGGCATGCGGATGTGAAGACGCATTGCTTTGGCGGCCGAAGGATTGACTTCAATCACCACATCCCCGCGGAACGGATAGTCGGTCGTTTGAACCAACTGGACATCGATTCCGTCGACATCCTTGACGGTGATGGTGCTACCGACAAACAGATTCACATACAAGTTGGATTCGCTCTTACTGTACATCCACGTCGGCAGCATCAACAACGTTCGTGGAATGTTGCCCACACAGCATGGACAGACGTGCCACGGCGTCCGATTGGTATGGCTGACCAGGGGATTCGGATAATAGAAATGCTTGCCGGCGATATCCAAACTGCCTAGCAGCGCGTTGTACAGTGTTTGCTCGTACAAATCGGCATACTTTGCATCGTGATGTGCCAGGTGCAGTTTGTGCTGCATGAAGATCTCGCCGCAGCTCGAACACGATTCACAATAGGCATTGTGTGGCAACGAGTAATCGGGCCCGAACCCTTCGGACGTTTCACCACTGCCGATCCCGCCGGTCAGGTAGTACTTGCGATTGACCACATTGTCCCACAGCGACATCACCGCAGATTGGTAATCGGTATCATGAGTTTCCATCGCTACATCCGCCATGCCGGCATAGGAATACGATGCCCGCACGGCATGGCCGACAGCGGCGTACTGTTCAGTCACCGGCACGTGACTCTGGTCGTATTCACTGCCGTCGTCGCGACCGTCAAGCAAGAATTTTGCCAAATCGATGTATTTGCTGCCGCGTCCGTTTCCTTCGACATGATTGACGAATCGTCCAAAGCGAACGAGTGCGATCTCCATGGCCTGGTGCCCGTCAAACCATTCTTGTTTGGGTGCCGGTCCAATCTGGTTGCACCAACAATCCGCTAATCGCTTGGCAGCATCGTAGAGCCGCGAATCGTTCTTTTCGGTCATCAAATAGTGGGCGATGCCGGCTTCAAGCAAATAGCCGGCGACGTAGCCTTCGTGAGCATCACGATGCCGAGGCGACCAGTGGGGCAGGTCGTTGAGCGTGAAATAGGTTTGAAGGTAACCATCGGCTTCTTGAGCCGCCAGCACTTTGGGAATCCAATCCTCAAGCGTCTGACGCATCGCGTTTTGTGCTGCGATGATCTCGGTATCCCCTTGTGGATCGATCATTACAGCAACACAAATCGACTCGATCGTATTGTAGATCCAGGCGTTGGAGAAGACATAGCCGCGATGTTTGCCATGTGGCTTGCCAGCCAACTTATTCGCCGCGTCAACCAGGTTATTGATGCCGCCCTCTTTCAAATCCGGGTCGGAGATCCTCTCGATACAGTGCGGAATCCAATTGACGATCAATGCCTTGGCACGATCGTTCCACAGCGGGCTGTTGAGGGTGTAGCTGCGAGTGTCGACCAAGTCGAGATGCTTGGCGGGGGGCGGTTCGATCACTTGTACCGTTACCAACGATGAGTCACTCAAATTGCCCTTCGAACCCGTTAGTTTCAAAACATAGCGGCCCGTTTCCGAGAAGGTGGCGGTCGTTCGGCTCGCAGTCGGATCGGCGAACGTCACGTCCCCCTGTCCCGATGCCTTACTCCATTTCATGGTGACCAGGGGTTTCGAACCGTTCAAAGCTTTAGCCTGGCCGCGAAGATAGGTCTTGCCGCCGAGCACCACGACGCGGTCGATACCAGCCGAAACGGTCGGCGGGAAATCAGGCGATTTGCCCGAGTCGAGTACTTGCCATTCAAGGATCCCGGTTGAAAAATCATCTTCGCCATCCATTTCCAATCGCAATTGATCGGTTTGCACTTCATCGAAGGTCGTCGTGTTGTACTCACTCGCCTTGACGCCGAGACCCTCGGGGTTCGAGACCGGGACGAACTTGTCGCCGTCCCAATACTTCACTCGGCATGCGGCAGGCAAGCGAACACCGCGGTGATCGTCCCACCAGAAAACCCTCACTTTCTTGGTGCTGATCGGTTGGCTCCATTGGTACTGGACCCACTGTGTGCCGTGCGTGGGCCAATTGCCGTAGGAGCCTCGTCCACGTTGGTGAGACGTTTCGGGGACCGAAGCATCATTCAGTGCGGTAAGGGAGGTGTCACCGGACACATGAGACGTGGTCGCTTTGCCAACCAACGCCAAATTGACGTCCTCGGCCGTTGCGATCGAACAAATCAGACCGGTCGTAAGCAGAACGGCCCAGTGGAAGAGGTTGGTCATCGAAAAGGTTGCTGACGGAGGGAGGGAGGTGGGAACCGACACTCGATCAGCTTACCTCGGTCTGGCCTAAACGGAAACTCAACAACTGCGCAAAACAAAATCAGTTTTGCGCACGCGGCAACCGCGACGTGCTTCGTGTCGGCACCGTGGTGACCGTGGCCGACTGGGGCAACAAAGCTCGCTCTCCCTTTGGTTCATGGCCCTTTGGTTCATGGCCCTTTGGTTCATGGCCCTTTGGTTCATGGCCCGTGTACCGCAGCGTCCTCCTTGTCTTGGACGCTGCGGTTTTGCTTTTCCAGAAATTCGTCGGTTGCCTGTTGATCGATTTGGATCAAATGATCACGTAGTGGCGGGGAAACATCTCCCGCGACCGATTGCATCACGAACCCCGACGACGGTCGATACGTCATGTGGCAGTCGATACAGTTTTTGGCAAGATCGAAGTCAACCTGCTCGTACATCCCGCATGCCTGAGGCTCGTGGCACTTGATGCATCGTTCGGAATAGAGTGCGGTGTTTCCGTGTTCGTTGCAGTGCGGATTATGGCAATCCACACAACTCATCTCCGATTGGACAAAGCACTCGCTTTGCCGCAATCGTGCGAGTTGGTTGGCGCCGTGGACCGCGCCGGCACCGTCGGTATTTATGTCACCGTTTTCGTAATAGTCAAAGAACTCGTCGCCAGGTCGAAAGCGAAACGCTCGTCCACTCGGAATGTACCGTCCAAGATGGCACTGACCACAGACTTCAACCTGTTTGTCGCGCGGAAGATCAGCGATCTTGACGATCGCATAGGGGGTCTTTTCGTCAGGGTGTTTCTCGTGATACTCGATGTGCTCTGCCCCAGGACCGTGACAACGCTCGCAAGTCACGCCAAAGATAAATTGGTCGGGAGTGAAATGGTTGGGGAATTCCCGGTAATCGTGATAGCTGCCATGGCAACTCAGGCAGTGTGGTCCAATGGGACGAGCAAAGGATGCGTCGCCATCGGTGTACCCTGGGCTGTTGACCCATACGTTGCCTTCATCGACGTGAGTCATGTTCGCCTGGTAGAGCTGGTCTCCGTGCCAATACAAGTAGGATTGGCCGATAATGGATGCCCCAACTGAAATGTCCATTGGCACATCAAAATGCCAGTCATAGAAGTGCGTGCGCTGATAATAGCGGTCTCCTCTCTTAATCATTTCGAACGAGACGCCATCATGTTTCGTCTTAAACACATTCTTGCCTGGCTCAAACCGTCCCTTGAGGACTGTGTCGGTTGTGATTCCTCGCGACGTGTTGTAGTGCATCGTCAAAAGGGCCGTGTTGTGATGCTCAGGATGGCATTTTTGACACGCCTGTGGGCCGACAAAACCGGGATTGGCGTTAACGGGTTCGAGATCAGGTGCAGGCTTTGGGAACTGACCCGGAGCAAACGGTATTTCAACACCTCCGCCGTCTTCATCCTTACCGACAAACCAATACTTGTGGGACGCGACCCAACCCGCGACCAAATCGTCCGGTAACGGCATGCCAACGCCGCGCTCGGTCAGTGCGTCCAGCTCTTTCCCCGGATTTGCGGCCACCGTTGCCGCTTCTCGTTTCGCAAGCTGACTCGCGATCTCGTCGCTGTGTGTATCCTGTCTTGATGACAGGACGCACCACCCCAATACAGCTAAAGCCAATGCGCCGAGCGCAACCCATTTGATGTTCACAGATCAGATTCCGACGAAGACTCATTCAATAGAGTCGGCAGGAGAAGGAGTCATTTCGATAGTGGCAGTATCGACTATCGCGTTCCAATTCGCAATCGATCAAGGGAGCGTGGCAAAAAGTCGCACTGCTGACTGCAATCGCTTCCTCATTGCAAGGCCGACCTTCCTTTCTCGGTTCACTCTTTGGAAGAGCTTCTCGGCGTCGCATTCTTGCGTTCGTGCTCGTAGTGGTGCAAAATCAATTCGATGACCGGCGCAGGGTCATCGAGTCCATGCGGGTGATGATCGCCACCCGGTTTTCGAAACACGGTGATATCACCGCCGAGAGCTTCATACCGCCGCTGGACGATCTCGGTGTTTTCTTCCATCGGAACCGTCCGGTCGGAATCGCCAGTCACATGAATCAGCGGAATCTTCGCATCGGCCAGTGGTTGCAGGCTGTCGACGGGGTTATGTGGCCAGGCCAGTGCTTCGGCATCGCCCGGGAAACGATAGCACTTCTTTAGCTCCTCCCAGTTCTGCTTGTTGCCCATGCCTTTGCCCATTTTGCCGCCAGGCCAGCTTTTGAAATCGCACACCGCAGCGTCGGCATAGATGCAAAGGGTCTTCTCCGCGTTTTGTCTCGCCCAGCCATAAGCATAGAGTCCACCTCGGCTGAGGGCGCTGAGCGTGACACGTTTTGAGAGACCACGGTCGGTCAAGAAAGCATAGAAGGCATCGCAATGTTCAAGGGCATCGGGACACCCGAAACGGTTTTGGGTGTCGATGTATGCGTAATAGAACCCTTTGCCCAACAACGCATGTGCCGGTACCCGTCTGTAAAAACTATCTGGAAACATCATCGACCAGATCCACGGATTGCCCAGCATTGGTTCCTTTGGCTCAACAACAAATGCCGGACATCCGTCAACCACAAACGAGTGACGTCGATAACCATGCCAATCGTCTACCAAAACCTCGGGCCCTTCTGGGATTTCAAACGCCCTACCGGCCGGCACACGTTCACCCGCCCCCACAAACGACGGAACCGAAAAGAACGCCACCCCGGCAAAGAAGCAGTTGAAATACTTGTTAAGCATCGTCTCCAATTCCTGTTTGCACGGTTATAGGACCGGCGTCAATCGCATGCCCTCGATGCAACGACGAAACAATCAGTATCGCACACGGCACGGGATGTCGCCAGACTTACGGGGTTGAAGGATCTTGGGTGAGATGCATGACGCCCTTGGTGGATGGTCCGCTGCTAAGTTGTAGAGAGTTCAGAAAACCAGTGTTGGGAGACGTCCTTTGCCAAAGTCGAGAGCATTTCGTCGAAGACGGGCTGTTCCGTCTCGCTCTCGCTCTTGCTTTCCATTAGTGGGGCCCGTTCGAACAATCGATCCCGCGTAGTCTTCGTGTAACGTTGCCATTCGCTAGAAAGTTGCCAGCTCGCGACACGAGGGATTTCCGCGATAGACGACTCTGACCTCTTGACGTCGATCCGGCGATCAACCGTAGGTGTCAGGATTCCCGCAACTGTGGCAAGAGCGACCGATTCTGCTGAGACTTGGGACGGATCGACGAGTGGAATGGAAAGCTCGTTGATTACACGAAGTGCATCCAGCGCCGTCAACTTTCCATCGGGTTCCACGTCGTAGTAACGATCGTGATAGCCTTCGGGACGAAGCGGTATGAGAAGTTCCGTTTCACGGTCGTGAACGAGACTGTCCGACAACTCGTTAATGACGAGGAGTGCGTCATAGGCAGTCACATCACCGCTGTTGTCAACATCGAAGGGATTGGTCGGGTTTCTCCATGCACCAATCATCACGAGCGTTCTTGCATCCGCATTCGTTGGCGCCACCTCGACATTTCCGACACGGTCTTGGGCAACACTTGCAAAACCATAGGTGTTACCCGACTCGCCGGTGAACGTGCGACTTGTCTCGGTGGAACTCATCCAAAGCGGCTCAAAGGGTCCATCGTTTTGAGAAACATAGATGTCATACGTTGCTATCCCTGAACCGTCTCCGACGTCACTTCCGCCCCATTGTACGGTGAAGCTTGCCGTTCCAAATGCCTCGGGCAACACCGAAACAGAACTCTCCGGCCCGACATCATCGACTGTATTCGTCACCGTGTTCGTGATGATCGGGTCGTTGGTGTCGAAAACAATGGCTGCTGTATTCTGAATTTGATCTCGATCGACAAGGGTTTGTTTTGGCCGAATGGTAAATGTAACAAAACCCTCACCTTGACGTGATGCGTCATTGACCGGAAGAAAACCGGCAAATGGGTCTGCCGGATAGAGTTGCGTCTGCTCATCAAATGATTGCATCCGCCAAGTCAAGAGCCCCGTTTCGGTATCAAAGTCTACATTGATGTGTACGGGGTAGGGATCCGCGGAAACAGACGTATTGCCCTGGTAGCTTGATTGCCCCGCTTCGAGAGGGACCACCGTGTCGCCAAATCCGATGGAGCCGAGTTCCAAACTGGACCAATCCAAGTTTGTTGACAAGTGATCCGTGACCACGACTTCCTGCGCAGGCAGGGTCAATTCAGGCGGCAGGTTGGGGTCAGGAAGGTTCTCAAAGTGAATGGTGTACGTGATCGGTTGGTTCGATGAGATCCAGCCCATCGTTTCATCATTGATCGTGGAAGATGCCTTATCATTCGGGTCGCGTGGTCGCCCGGATTGTCCGCGAAATTCGATGTTTCCTCCGGTGATTCGCTCAAACAATGTCGGGGCATCGTCTTCGAGTTCATCCTCGATTTCGTCCTTGGACTCTCCGGCGGGATCGTATAGGACGACATCTGGCGCGTCCGCGTTTATTTTGGGGTTCTGATACGGGGCAAACCAGCCTCCGACGTTCTTGCCAACGCCTTTCAACGCTTCTTTCACGGAGACCCTGCCATCTGAATTTCCTCCGCGGCTGGCCCGATCATTTTCAAGATCCAGAAGCTCCTCTAAGAACTTACTGGTGAAGAATCCACCGGTTCCCGTACGCGATTGTGACATCTGTCCCTGGTCACTCGCGGTGACAATTGTGATTCGCTTCTCGACGTCTTCGGGCACGTCCGTGTAATACTCCAAGCGACGAATCAGCGCGTGTGCGTAGCATGCGTCCACGACGATGACAATGTTCTTTGCCTTGGCCCCAGCCAGGCTTTTTAGCAGGTCTTCATAAAAGAAGGTTCCGCTATTCGTCACCAGACCGCTGCTGCGGTTGTTGGGGTCGGCTTGGTCCACGCCGTGCATGCTGAAGAACAGAAGCAGTTGATCGTCGGTTTGGCTGCTGTCGGCAAGCGACTTGACGGCTGCCTCCAACTGTTGAGCTGTGATGGTCGTCTCGCGTGGTGGTGGAGCCGATAAGGCATCCGAATAGAACTGGAAGTTGCTTTCCGAGATTTCCGGTGTGGACCGAAAGAAGCTACGGATGTTGGACATGTCCTTCTTTGTGCTCAGCAAGTTCGGCTCTTTTCCCTTGTAATCCTGCAGCGTTACCACAAGCCCACGTACTTGGCCCGGTCGTGAGGCTGCCTCGCCAGCAACTCGGTCCGCAAGTTGTCCAAGAGCGGTATCGGTCGGCGTCCAACCGAGTGCCTCGTACGCCTTGCCAATCTCCACAAGTAACCCGGGGCGAAGGTCGATCCCCGGCTTCAGAGTCGCGACCGTTCCGGCCGGTTGCTGTAGTATCTGCAAGGAGTTGTCTGCAACGATCTGAAGCATTGATGCCCAAGTTGCTCCGAGTTGAGCACGCAATTGTTCAAATAATTGGCTCCAATGCAGCTCCGTCAATGAAGGTGGTTTTGCAACTGAGGAAATACGATCCCAATCGATTTGCACTGCGAGAAGCTCCGTCGCGGTGATGGGGATCGTTCGAAGTCGAAGACTAAAATCACCTGGCTCACTGGTTGAGGCATAGACTTTGAATGACTGTTCGTTTCCTGGTGGGATCACTGAGGCTAAGGAATCTGGCGACATCGCCAAAAACATGTGGCCGCCGTCAATTTGCGGGCCGCCCGGAGTCAGGCTTAGGCTGGAGACGCCTGTCGTCTCGAAGTACGCCAAATGGACAGGGGCGTCAACGGTTCCACGATTGCCCCATGTCACAGTGAATTCATTCTGGCGGTCGACTCGCATGAAGCTGGGGCCGGTGATTCGCGAGAAATAGCCAGCGTCGCCTCCATCTTGTACCGTGAACGCGTCTGCCAACTCTTTTTCAATGCCGCCGCTGATCAACTTCAATTCGGCAGGACCGGACATCGCGGCACTGAGATCAAAGGTCGCCATGATCTGAGAGGAGTCGATCCAATGAGTGGCGACCGAATCGATGACGTGACCGCGGGCATCGATCAATTGCGCCGTCGTATCACTCGGGATTGCGTTCCCCGCGATTTTGACGGTAACGTTTCCCGTATTGCCACCGCGGGTGGGGTTCACATGATCCACGGCAAAGTCGAGTAATTCCGCCGAGAGTTCAAACGCAATGGGACCCTCGGTAAACGATGTCTCTTGTGCTAAAACGTAATAATTGCCAGCAGCTGCGTTTCCAATATCAAGATTTGCATCCGGCCCTCCAAAGCGATTGCTAGCGATATCGAAACTGTCACGATTCGGCGCATATTCATGCCCAACGAACAGTTCCGTCCTCCCCAAGGCTCCCTCTCGATCGAGCGTCACACGTAGGTTCTGGCCGGCGGTCACGGGAATGCGGAACCACTGTTGATTCCCTTCCGTCGTGAAGGCTGAGGATATCGTTTGCCCTACGAGCAACTCGGGAACGTCGAGTGCGACGATCGATGATTCCACAACATTGTTCTGTTCTTGTTGCGCCTCAAATACCTGATACCTCGCGTCGGTGGATACTCTCCAAATGTAGTCACCCGACCAGAAGCCCGGCACCATGATGGTGGCCTGTTTCGTATAGCTCTGGCCAACGCCAAGCCCATCGGCGTGCACAACTTCCAGCACCCGGCGGGCCGGTTGACCGGTTGGGGTACCGATCAAGTCGATCGAATCGATCCAAGAATGCGTGACCGTATTGGGGCCAAGATTGGATACCTTCCACGTCAACGTAACTTCTTCACCGGACATAACGTTAGAGGGTGCTGCCATCAGCTGGATCTGTAAATCAGCCTCTGGGTCAGAGACCATCTGTCGCTCGAACGCGCCAATGTCATAGTACTTTACGAGCCCTTCACCAACATTCGGCTCGATTCCAGGATCATCGTAACGTGGATTGCCAGAATGGTCGGTTGCCGGTGGAGTGACCCCAAAGGCATTTCCAGTGCTGAGACCAGCATCGATCAGGGGGGATCCCGCAAATGGCCGATAGTCCCCCGTGCGACCGCGGCTAAAAAAGAGTGGGTCGCGTGAGAGATTGCCGTTCACGTCGATCGGATCCTCGGCGCCAATCACGTTGGTTGAGGCAGGATTGTAAATGTTGTTGTACGCCATCACCACACCAGCACCTGAATCAACCGCAACCCCGCAAACGCGATGGTAAGTGATCACATTATTGAAGAGTTCGATACTGCTGCCCGTTTCACTTGAAACCGCTCCATAAGAATTGCCGTCAAGGGTGTTGTTGATCGCTTTGATATGAGACTGAGAGGTAGCGAGGATCCCTCGGTTCGTGTTGTTGACCAGGACATTGTTGGTCAGTTCGGCACTCGCTCCGCCACTCGAGCGAACGGCATCGGATGCAGAATGGCTCAACCACGACCGACTCACCTCAACGGATGCGTTGTCGATGGTCAACATCCCGCCGTAATAGTAGCCTCCATATTCGAACACCGCATTATCAATCACATGGTCGCCGCTCCCCGAGCGAATATCGATCCGAGCCCAGTTGCCGGGCGCCGGTGCCGACGCGTCGCCGTCTCCATTGGTATCGCCGCCGCGAGAGTCATCGGCAAACGAGGTGAAGACGACCGGTGCCGCCTCGGTTCCGTTGATCGCCAAGCTTCCATTGACATGCAGTTCGACATTGGCATTGGACGGTTTGACGATTTGGCCCGCGCCGATCTCTAGCGACATGCCAACCGGGACGAAGATATCATTATCGAGCCAATAGACGATGTCCGGATCGTCCCAAACGAGATCCTTCGTCAGCGATCCGCCGTTCACCTGCAGCCCGTTGATCCGATTTCCCGAAAGCGTCACCCCGTCAATATCGGGGTTTGAACTGAGATCCATGCTGACCGCAGCGTCGCCATTATCGAGAAAGGCATTGCTGTTCAGAATCGCGTCGGTCGCTTCCAGTCGCACCGCACCAGATTGTGAAGTGGTAAAGGTGCTGTTGGAGATCGCCAGATCGGTTGCTGCCGCTCGCAGCGTATGCCCGTAATAGTAGCCACCATAGTGAGCCTCGAAGTAGTTGAGGGTGTTGCCGGCACTTTCATCAAGCATTTGAATCCGAGCCCAGTTGCCGGGCGCCGGTGCCGACGTGTCGCCGTCTCCGTTGGTATCGCCGCCACGAGTGTCATCGGCAAACGAGGTGAAGACGACCGGTGCCGCCTCGGTTCCGTTGATCGCCAAACTTCCATTGACATGCAATTCGGCATTGGCATTGGACGGCTTGACGATCTGTCCCGCGCCGATCTCTAGCGACATGCCGACGGGAACGGAGATGTCATCATCGAGCCAATAGACGATGTCCGGATCGTCCCACGCCAAGCTTCTTTTCAATACCCCCGCATCGACTTGCAATCCATTGATGCCGTTTACGGTCAGTGCAACGCCGTTGATGGTCGGATTTGAATTCAAGTCCATACTCATCGCGGCATCGGCATTCGTCGTGAAGGCATTGTTGGTCAACGTTGCGTCGGTGCCTTCTAGTCGTACTGCATCGTGTTGCGAACGGGTAAAGGTGCTGTTGGAGATCATGAGCCCGGTTTGGACCGCTCGCAAAGCATGCCCGTAATAGTAGCCACCATAGTGAGCCTCGAAGTAGTTGACGGTGTTGCCGGCACTTTCATCAAGCACTTGAATCCGAGCCCAGTTGCCAGGCGCCGGCACCGAGGTGTCGCCGTCACCATTGGTATCGCCGCCGCGAGAGTCATCGGCAAACGAGGTGAAGACGACCGGTGCCGCCTCGGTTCCGTTGATCGCCAATCGTCCATTGACATGCAATTCGGCATTGGCGTTGGACGGTTTGACAATTTGCCCTGCGCCGATCTCTAACGACATGCCGACGGGGACGGAGATGTCATCATCGAGCCAATAGACGATGTCCGGATCGTCCCACGCCAAGCTTCTTTTCAATACCCCCGCATCGACTTGCAATCCATTGATGCCGTTCGCGGTCAGTGCAACGCCGTTCATGGTCGGATTTGAATTCAAGTCCATACTTATCGCAGCATCGGCATTGGCCGTAAAGGAATTGTTGACTAACGTCGCGTCGGTGCCTTCCAAACGTAGTGCATCGAAGGCACTGTGGCTGAGCGAGCTGCTGGATAAGGTCAAATCACCATTCTTGCCAAGCACCATCGCACCATAGTAATATCCACCGTATCGAACGTCGGTATTTGAGATGACTGCAGACCCGTTGACGACAATTCTTGCCCAATTGCCTGCCGCAGGCGCCGTCTCATTTCCATTGGCGTTCGTATCTTCGCCGACATCGTCATGGATTGATGTGAAGACAATTGGTGCGGTTGGCGTCCCCTCGGCATGAAGCGTTCCGTCAACAAACAGCTCGACGTTGGCATGCCGGAACTTGACGATGGCGCCGGGCGCGATGGTCAGCGTTACGTCTGCTGCCACTTGGAGGTCGTCGGTAATTTGATGAACCTCGCCATTGGTCCACGTGGTGTCTGAGGTCAGTGTTCCCGACCAACTTGCAAGCAGTGCGCGTTCTTCGAGGTGTTCTTGCAGCATCCGGCGAAAAGGGGTCCGCCGAAGCTGGCGTGACTGAGCGCGTCTGGCCTTGTTGGCACTTCTTCTGCTTTTCAGTAGCCTGCGAAATCTCATGGCACAATCCCCAGCGATGGTTCACTGGTGTGCGGAATCGCGCACCCATGGCAGTTTTTCGCACACACAGCCGCGTAGTCTGTACTCCTGTTAAGGCAAATGCTCCTGCACTTCTTGATGCCAACCTACGAACAAACCTCGTGCCAAGTCGCGGCGGAAATGCCTGGACTCGCAAGAAGATTTGCTTTCCCTCATTCAGGTCCGGAGCGGCGTCAACTTGTTTTGTTTGGCAGGATGGGGAGCGATCTTCCGAGATGCGAAGGCTGTTTCGCAATCGCGGGGATGGTTGTCGATGCGTCCCCGTCGCCGCGATGAGCGCCTTGTTGGTATGATATTGAGGACGTTTCGAGTAAGCATTGTGCGAGAAAGAGGGGTCGGATCCCTCATTAGGAGCGGTAAGGTGCAAGCCGCCGGTTTTGTGCCAGAAAAACTGGTTCTCGTTCACCGGTGGCCAGCGGCATTCCGCTCACCGATCTCCCGTACGTTGCCAAGAACACAGATGCAAGGGATCCGAGAATGAAGGGGACGATATTGATGAAGCGCATCACGACGGTGCTTTTCCTGGTGCTGGCGGTTGCCGTTCACGCGACGGCGGCCGATTCACGGCAGACTTTCCGAACGTCCTTCAACGACGGTTGGAAGTTTCATAAGGGCGATGTTGCTGGAGCCGAGACGCCTGAGTTTGACGACTCGCAATGGCGTTCCCTGGATTTACCGCACGATTGGGCCATCGAAGGTCCCTTTGATGTGAAGTACAATGCGCGTTGCGGCGGGCTGCCCTTTCATGGAACCGGCTGGTATCGAAAATCGTTCGAAGTTCCCGCCGAAGCGTCGGGCAAGGCGATTTCGGTGACCTTTGACGGCGCGATGTACGATGCGCACGTCTGGGTCAACGGACACTTTGTGGGTCATCGTCCTTATGGTTACATCGAGTTTCAATACGATATCAGCAACTTGCTGAACTATAACGGCTCCAACGCGATTGCGGTCAAGCTCGCCCCAGAGGACCTTTCGACGCGTTGGTATCCCGGTGCCGGGATCTACCGAAATGTCTGGCTCGATATCCGTGACCCCGTCCACGTCGCGCAGTGGGGGACCTTCGTCACCACGCCAAAGGTCAAGGATCGTACGGCGACGGTATCGATTGAGACAACGCTTGAGGGGGATCTCACGGAGAAGAGCATTCAGTTGAAGTATGAGGTTTTTGACCCGATGGGAAAGTCGGTGAGCTCGTCGACGATTCCTGGCCAGATCAAGACGGCGACGAAGTTGAGTGTTTCGAATCCGCTGCTTTGGACTCTCGAATCACCTCAGCTCTATGTTTTGAAGACTACGGTGTTGGGTGCAGGCAGAACGCTGGATGTCGTTCAAACTCGGTTCGGCATTCGGACACTGGAGTTCTCAAAAACCGAAGGTTTCTCCTTGAACGGCAATCCTACTCGCATTCAAGGCGTGTGTTTGCACCACGACAACGGGCCGCTCGGGGCCGCGATCCATCGCCGCGCCATCGAACGCAAACTACAAATCATGAAACAGATGGGCGTCAACTCGGTGCGCACCAGCCATAACCCACCATCGAATGAACTGCTTGACCTATGTGACGAGTTGGGCATCCTGGTACAGGTGGAAGCCTTTGATGTCTGGTTAAAAGCCAAGGTGCCGAATGGCTACAACAAGTTTTTTGAGGAGTGGGGCGAGCGCGACATCAAGGATATGGTTCGACGCGATCGCAACCACCCCTCCGTCTTCATGTGGAGCATTGGAAACGAGATTCTTGAGCAAGGAAATAAGGAGGATGGAAATCGGATTGCCAAACAGTTGAATGGTTATGTGAAGTCGCTTGACACCACGCGACCGACAACCTGTGGTTTCAATTACTTCCCTGGACCGTATCAAAGCGGGATGGCCGGGCAAATTGATATTGCCGGCATGAATTACAAGCCGCTCGCCTATGGCGATCCTGTTGACGAGTTTCTTCCGAACAACCCCGTTGTCGCTTCGGAGACTTCTTCCTGTACGAGCAGCCGTGGCGTCTATCATCTGCCGATTGAAAAATATCAAACTCACCCATCGAAACAGGTCACCAGCTACGATCTGATCGGTCCGCCTTGGGCCTATCCGCCCGATGTTGAATTTGATGCGTTGGAAACGCACCCAGAGATTCTTGGCGAATATGTCTGGACTGGGTTTGATTACCTGGGTGAGCCGACTCCCTACGGAGGCAAGGACAACAGCACGAACGGTTATTGGAATGCGGATTGGCCATCGCGCAGTTCGTACTTTGGTGCCGTCGACTTGTGTGGCTTCCCCAAAGATCGTTTCTACCTGTACCAGAGCCAATGGACTCAGGAGCCCATGGTCCATGTCTTGCCTCATTGGAATTGGCAGAACAGTTCCCACAAAACAATCCCCATTGTCGCTTACACCAATTGCGAGGAAGTCGAACTGCTGGTGAACGGAAAGTCGATGGGCCGCAAGGTCAAAGGTAAAGATTTGACGAAGATCCCTGTCAAGTTCAACCGTTACGACAAGGATCATTTCATGTCGAAATACCGTTTGTCGTGGGAGGTGCCCTATTCACCCGGCTCGCTTCGCGTTGTGGGCTACCGTAATGGCAAGCCGGTCGCGGAGAAGGAGATTCGGACCGCTGGCGAGCCGGCACAAGTGAAGTTGGTCGCGGATAGGAGAGAGCTGATTGCCGATCAAAGCGATTTGTCTTATGTCACCGTCCGTATCGAAGATCGCGAGGGCAACCTTTGTCCGCTGGCTTCTAACTTAGTTCGGTTCTCGGTTGACGGCGCAGGAACGATTGCAGCGGTGGGAAATGGAAATGCCGCGACGACCGCACCCTTCATCGCCGACGAGCGAGAAGCTTTCAACGGTCTGTGCATGCTGATTGTCAAAGCGGGAAAGCAGACCGGCGGGATTACGATCAGAGCAGAATCCGAGGGGTTGCGCAGCGATAGCGCTTCGCTGGACGTCAAGCGTCCGTAACGCGGCGTGGCAGCAATTGCGAAGCTTTCGCTCGCAGACAGAATCGCCACGCAATAACAAGAATGCGCGCAATTGCGGATGTCGGGCAGAGGCCGGCGATTCGTTCCCGGAACCATGACCAAAGGCCTTCGATGTTGGTAGAAAGACTTCAGATAATTGCTTGAGAACCTACTCGAGAAGATAGAGGTAGGGCCATGAGATCGCGTTGGACGATTGGGCTCGGTTCTGTCGCAGGGTCGGTGCGCACTGACCTGCCACGTCTTGCACTCGGGTTAGAGTCGGACTCAATTATTTGCACGGAATCGCCCCGTCTCCCCTGCTGGCCGAAGCGGTTCCCTCGTTTGTTTGACGTTGCTCAGTGGATCGTAAAGAAGCAATCGGGCGAGGGTTCGCGGGTCACCGAAGGGACCGAAGGTCCAACCGGCGATAACGCCCCCGTGATGGGCTTACCTCTGCCCCAACTGGGGATAATTACTTCGTTCTGCCATCAAACTTGTCGCGTTTGTTGGCATTGTTGCGTTAGGCTAGAATGGATGCACCAACAAGGAGACTGACGTGGCCGATTCACCATTGCCTGTACGCGACACATTGACCGAGATTGCTCGATTGCTCCCAACCGACGCATCCTTGGAAGACGTCCAATATCACCTGTATGTACGACAGCAAGTCGAGGCTGGACTAGCTGATGAGGAAGCGGGGCGACTCATCAGTACGCACGAAATGCGGAAACGTCTTGCCACACACAAGAGTGCAAGAGAAAACCGTGGCTGATGGACATTCGATGGACTGAAAAGGCTTCTGCGGATGCAATTGGTATCTTCGATTACATTGCGGATCAGTCTCCCGCCTATGCGGAGTCAGTTTACGAACGCATTCTTGAACGCCCTGAGCAACTCACCGTGCATCCCATGTCAGGATCCGTCGTGCCCGAACTGGGACGTGACGATATTCGTGAGCTTTTCGTCCATTCGTTTCGATTGATTTATCGAATCGCGGAAGACGAGATTCGTGTTCTTACTGTAATCCATGGCAGCCGAAAATTGGTTCCCGGGATGGTTGGAGAGGCAGAACAATGAAATGCACGCGAGAACGGGAGTCACGTTCATTTGTCTGCTTGCAAGTCGTTCGCCCGTCCCGCATGATTTCTAACGTTCGCCGACTGAAGAATTCGGAAGTCCGTAATCTCAACGACCATCGACTCAACTTCAATCAAGAAGAACGCACGATCGATGCATGCACGTCCCGTGCCTCCATAGATCGCAATTCATTACCGAAGTTCTCATGCCAAAAGCGAAACGCTCGACAAAAGCTGTAATCGCTGTAGCGAGTATGGCGGCGCTGACTTTCGCGGCTTGGCATGCCTTTCGGACGCTCACTGCGTACGTGGTACTCCTTTCTTTCAGCGAGTTGGCAGACGAGGGGCCATTGTTTGACCTCGAGCACCGTTCCGTAGAAACTATTGGAGAGTTCACCGACTCGGACGCTCAGTCGCATTACAATTTCGTTACGGGCGGAACCGGGATTTCATTTCCTGATGGGACTGTGGCTGATCAATACGATGATTCATGGGAGCAAGTTTCATGCTGCTTCCAACTTCAATTTGACTCCGAATTGCCTAGCTTTTTACCCAGTCGTTTCGTCGAGTCGTCGCTAGCCAAAGGTGAAACAATAATGTTTCCAGGGCTAACGGAAGCGAATCGAAACGTTCCTCCATCGGCCAAGAGGTACGAAGCGCCAAGCCTCGTCAACTCGCATAGGGTAACCTTGTATGTGCATGCCGAATCGAAAAGAATTTGGGTAAACCACAGATACCCATCTCCTATGGACTAAAGCTTCGGACAATCAAGAAGGCTTTGACTTCGCGAGGTACGAACCGAAGGTCAAGGCCTCTCTTCAAGAAGCACGGAGAAGTGATTCGTCGCGTCGTTCATGGGTATTGCTTCGGTGGCGTAACTGCATGATGCCGCTCCCGACACCGCCGATGTCATGGATCGTGCAGTTGCCGGGAGAAACGGAGTGGAGCTCTGCAGAGGTGCAACTTGACAAGGGACATCCCGGTCGACGGTGCGCCAAGGGTGCTACCGGTTCCCGGCGGACGACCGTCCGACGGGCACTCTTTTCTAAGAGATCATTGGACACCGGAGCCATACCTCCAAAAAACCTCGAGTCTGGGTTCCGCACGCTTCCGTCGGATGAGCCATGCTTTTTTGGGTTCCTAAAGCTACTGCCATTTGATCGCGTAGAAAGCGAGAGCGATTTAAAAAGCAAATCGATCGAGTGGTTCATTCTGGGTAACTCGGTTCGGATTTTGTTCGACTTCTAACGATGCGGCCTCTTCAATCGTCCCGTCGGAATCCAAGCCAATCCTGCTTTCGTGTAGGATAATTGGTTCCTCGTGTCAGCGGTGGCGAACGCCATGCTGCTGACTTCTTTCTCCGATGCTGCCAAGAAGGTGCTCCTCTATGAATTCTCGTTTAATTTTCGTTGCTGTTGCAATGCTCGCTTGGACATCGCTAGGGAGCTCACAGCAGCTCCGGGTGTTTCCGTATGGGATGGTTCCGGAAACGAAACCCGACATGCCGCTGAGTCAGGCAATGAATCGAGTCTATGAGGGAACTTATGCAGGACGAGACTGTGCCCGCAACGAGTTGTTCACGAACTTCAAATACACGCCACTGGAGGGTTTTGATTATCACGGCCACGACGGCACGGTTTCACGTCGTGATTCAACGAAGGTCATTCGGGCAGGCGGAAAGTACTACGTTTGGTACACGCATCGCGAAACGCCGACGCCGCCCAACTACGACGGAGGAGCGAACGAAACGATCCCATCACGCGACTGGGACTTGGCCGAGATTTGGTATGCGACGAGTGAAGACGGGTTTGTGTGGCAGGAACAAGGTGTCGCCGTCGAGCGAATGGAAAAACCGCATGCCGGTTGGCGATCGGTTTCCACGCCCGACATTTTGGTCTGGAAAGGCAAGTACTACCTCTACTATCAAGCCTACCTGGACATGCCCGGCAGCCGAACCTCGAGTGCAACCAACGGTGACGATTGTCCGGTCTCGGTCTCGGTCGCAGACACACCGGATGGCCCCTGGACTCCATCCAATAAGATCGTGGTCGAAAATGGACCGCCCGGATCGTGGGATCAGTACGTCATTCATGATCCCTACCCGCTGGTCTTCAACGGCAAAATCTATCTCTACTACAAAGGTGAAATGGGAGGCAGCCCTGCTGTTCGGGCGCAAGGTTTGGCGATCGCCGAGCACCCGTTGGGCCCCTTCAAGAAACACCCGCTGAATCCAGTCATCAATTCCGGCCACGAAACTTGCCTGTTTCCGTTCAAAACCGGTTTAGCAGCACTCGTGAGTCGACATGGGTTGGAGCACAACACGATTCAGTATTCACCCGATGGTGTGAACTTCGAGATCGCGGCCATCACGGGGCTGATGCCAATTGCGCCGGGCGCGCATGTCCCGGATGCTTTTACAGGAACCAAGGACGGACGCGGTATCACATGGGGACTCTGTCACTTTCGTAACCTCAAGCGAGACGAAGGCAAGAGCCACAGCATGTTGGCACGATTCGATTGTGACCTCAGCCTCGATGTTCATGACATCGAGATGAAGGAAAGCGATATTTTCAATGACCCGGAAATCAACTTCAAATTTGGCCTGAGCGAACAGCAGCGAAGCAGGATCGAAGCAGCCGCCAACAAGCTTGACTAGTTCGAGCGGTCATAAATGACTGGCCCTACCGAGGCGGGTCTTTTGCTCGACAACTAACGCTCCAACGAACGCGTTGGGCTAGCTTGCGGTCCGCTATCGAGCGATTTGCTCTCCATCGGCTTTTGCTCTTGTGTGAGCATGAACTTGTCAAATTCGAAACCATCTTCACGCATTGAAAACATGATCGTGTGCAGACCGGGCTCGTCAATGTCGAGCCAGATTTGTCCCAAAACGCCACTATGAGCACTTTCCGTTCGTTGCCGCGAGTCCCACTGCCACTGGCCGTGCTGGCCAGTGAACTGCAACCGGGCACCGGACTCGGGCCAAACGCCGTCGATGCCGACGTGTAATCCGTTGTCTTCGGATCCGGTGCAACACATCCGCACCCAAACATAGTAGCGGCCCGGGGTGTCGATGATGACGGGATAGTAAAGCACGCTGCATTGGCCAGGTACATTGGAGAAGCTTACACCGTTGACTAACGGGTCGCCGTGTGTGACTCGAGTATCGGGCAAGATTTCGAGATAGGCACCGCCGCTGGCAGTCTCGGCATGATTCGGATCGGGATCCGGCTTGATGTTCGGCGTTTCATCGGCTGTTGTCAGGTACCATTTACGATGATCGTTGTGATCCGCCGCATCAAAAGCTTCTGCTTCGACGACGACAATGCCACCATTCTGTTTGTGCACTTTCTTTGCTTGAGCCTGGTCGTAGGTGTACTCGAAATCGGTCACGGCCGACAGCACCGAGGCGTCTTCCTCCGCAGGCTGGCCGAACGCATCATAGCGTCCATCGGCATCTTCAAAAGTGATCTGAAGCTCGGGGCCGGCTCCGCTTCCGGTCGCGACAAACCAGATGTCATCGCCTCCTTCATCGAGCGTCACGACGAACGTATACGTGCCATCCCCGTTGATCATCGGCAAGACGGGAATCGAAATCACATCACCAGGCCCCACGTTCACGGACTGCTTCGCGATAAGCTCACTCGCAGTCGGGGCCGACGCTTTGGTAAGCGCCGATCCAGTCCAGTCAGAATGAGATCCACGAAAGACCCGAAGCGTTCCGCCTCCCCCATCGCTGCTTCCTGTCAACCGCAGACGAGCGTCCAAAATGTTTGGCGGAAGACCTTGAACGTCGAACTTGATCAGCGTGGTCCGCCGCTTGCCTTCGACTTTGAGGTATTGATTGCTAAAGGCACTGGTGCCTTCCAGAAATGCGTCGTCCATCGCATACAAGGTCCGCGTCACTTTGGCCTCGAAGGGCTCGACGATCACGTTCAGCGAGGATTCAGCGTTTTGCTTGCCATCACTTGCCGTCAGCGTCAATCGATACTCGCCGGCACCGCTTAACGTGACCTTCGTGTTTTGAGACGTTGCGTCCTCAAAGTCGGCGTTGCCGGGACCACGGCTCTTGGTCCACTTCGAGGTCAGCGCGCTGCCGGGTTTTCCATCATCGCTCACCTTTCCGGCAAGTGCCACGGTTACCGTGTTGCCAGACCGAGGCAGCATGATCGTCACGTCCGGACCCGCACTGACGCCGGGTGGATAGTCTCGTTTGGGATCGCCAGGCCGCACAACGGCCAACCAGTCTTGATCCGAGTCGTTTGGTGGATCGCCGATCATGGCCTTCCCGCCAGCGCTGACCACCTGCGTTGAGCCTTGTTGGAGAGCCCCCCCTGTGCGCGGGTTGAACCACAGGACTTCGAACAATCCGGTTGCAGCGGAAAGATCAAGCGTTGTTTGTTCGGCCTGTTTTCGATAGACCAGATACAACTTCCCAGGATCGCATAGACAGTAGGCATTCTTGCTGCCGAGTAAGTTGTCTGCGTTCGTCATGTTCCAGAACGGGATCTTTTGATTTGCAAAGAATGCAAGGGCAATACGGCATTGCTCCCACATCTTTTCTCGCACACGATAGTCTTGGCAGGTCAGGTCACTATGCGGGTGTTTGTATCCGAAGTACCACTCAACACCTGCACCGCCAGCCATAAGATTTCCCCACAGGGCATTTTTGCGTGCATTGTCATGCGTCGGGTCTTCGGCGTCGGTGATCAATGAATGTTGGGCATCGCCGGGCTCATCGCATGCTACGACCCAAGGCTTGCCCGCTTCGACGGAGCGTCGGAGGTAATTGAGGGTGCTGCCATGCACGTTAGAAAAGTCGGGCCTGTTCGTCTGCAACGAGAATCCCGTCAGTTCGGATTCAACACCGAGCAGGTCGAAGTGGTTGTTTCCGTTGTGGATCACGATGTGATGTTGATACGGATCGTGCGTCCAGAGGTACTTGGCCCAGTCCTTCTTCTTTTTCGTGCTAACCTCGTGCCCCAAGCCAACCTCTTCGCCGAGGTTCCAGTTGAGCGCCAGGTGGTGAGCGAAGCGTGCAATCAATTCGCGATAATAGAGTTTTCGCTGTGGGCCCATCTGGCCATCGTCGAGCAGGTTCACGTTTTCAGCCTCCTGCGTTTTGAAATGCAGGTACATGCCAAGGTTGGTTCCGTGGGCAAAGACCGTTTCCCATTGATCCATGCGGGAACAATCGATTCGTTCACGCTCGTCATAAGTGGTGTAAGGAAAGACGTTGCGATCATCACCAATGATGTTAAGCGTCAGAAAAGAAAAGGAGTTCAGCCCTTGCGATGCAAGATAGTTGATTGCCCCGATCATGCCCTTTCCTCGCGTCGTCTGCCACGTCGGATCGCCGGGTTTCCAATCTTGGACGTGGGGTCCCCAATCCTTGATGAGGTTGTCCTTTTGGCCATCGGTCTTAAAGTCGCCATCAAAGTCGACGTAAGCGAGGAAATTCTCGGGCGCGTCCGCGCCGGCCTTGAGAAAGAACTCGCCGGTCCCCGCAAATTGCAGGTGATGTTTGCCAACATAATTCAGCCGGCCCTTGGCTCGGAAGTCCCGTCCAGTCTTGTCTGACGCTGCTATGGAAAAGGTACCCTTCAAGCCATCAACGGAATCGACGGGCGTTCCCGCATCGGGGGCATCCGAAATCGCAACACTCGGTCCTTGTCGGAAGGAAACGTCGTAGGTCCACTCGCCCGCATGATCGGGGGCAAGGTGGACTCGCCACTTGTTCCCCGCGGTGGCCGAAGTATTCGCCGCGTCACCGTCCGCTGCAAAGTAGCCGGGTACGTTGTACGTCAATCCGGTCGCAGAGTGATGGAACGTGACCTGCATTCGATAGTCGAGAAACGGATTCGGAGTCCCGCCTTCGGACGCTTCAGGCCCGTCGATCGTGAGCGTCACCTTATGCCACTGCTGAAGTTCACCTGAAAGGGTGACCCCTGCTTGATTCTCCGGGTTCGCACCGGTTACTTCCGCTGGGTTCGCGACAAGCAACATAACTCCAACGAAACAGATTCCCAATCCGATCATGCGTGTCACTGTTTTTTCCTCTGGTTGTTCGGGTGTAGCTTCTTGAAAGAGTGTCTCTGCGCGCTACCGCTCGGTACCGTTACAGCTTGTTGATTCTTAGGCGGGTTGCGCGGATCTGGTGGTGGGGAGCAGTAAGCTCTGGAACCCCGGGCGGATGCTGGATGACAAAGAGATCCTCCACAGCACCGAAGTGTCCGTGTCGTGATTGTACAGGGTGTTTGCATTAGCAGACTACCACCCCCCCCTATGAATCCCCAGATTGGATGGGTGGAAGTGTCGACGTCCATTCGCTCGACACTTGATAGGGCGATGTATAGGCAGCTTGTTCACGAATGCTTGAACGCCCGTGATCTGTGATGTCTAATCATTGTCCAAGTGTTTTACTTGTCGGGTGTTCATCGAACTCAATGTAGGGTGGAATCGGAACGCCTCGTTGACGCCACCGACCCTGCTTCTTGGGCCCCTTCGTGATGTGCTTTCCTTCGGATGCCTGGCGCCTAGGCTGTCGCGCCGTCGCTTTGTTTGCGTTTTGTTGCTGCTGGCTCCTTGCCGAGGGCGCTCCGTTGACGCCCCCTCACGTCGACGGAAGCCGAGAGCAGGCAACACGGACCCAGACGGCTCGAAAGAAACTTGAAAGCCTCTCGGCATTGATCCATCGTGCAGACCATGCCGGTCTTGATACGTTAAAGGAGAAGATGACCGTGCGAACGGCTGAGGTCTTTCTCAGCTATGCGGATTGGGATGAAGCGAACAAAGAGATCAACTCCCAGCATTTTGAAAGAGCGGCAAGATACAAGCAAAACGCTGCGGAAATGGCGGAATCCTTGCCGGACTTTGAACGTCGAGACATTATCACGATGTTGGAGGAAGCGACAACCTTCCTCGACGATCTGATTGCCGGCAACGTCGTCCGCAGGCCTACGCCGGATGTGGATTGGGCGAACGTCTCTCATGATGGTGATCAATTAACGTTTCAAGGCCGTCCGGTGTTCCTAACCGACTGGACTTGGAAGCCTGAGATGGACGAATTGAACGAGTACCATGGTGCCCAAGACGGGTTCTTTTTGATGCATCCCTACGTCATCAACCGAAGCGGAGAAATTCTACCGAGGATTGCCCGTGAACTGGATACAAAACCGAGCGGACGACTCGGATTCATCTTCTTGAACCACAAGAACGCTCCGCAATGGGCAGCCCGCGACTATGGCAGTGGGTTTGTGATGCGTCAGGACACTTACACCGCCTATGACATTGATCACCCAGGTGCTCGAGAAATGAATCGTCTGTTGTTGTCGGGGACCATTCCCAAGATGGCGGGAAAAAAGTACACCGAACTGGGATACATGCTTTGCAATGAACCCCATTTCTTTACCACCGAAGGTGTCTGGGCCACGGGGCCTGTTTCCAATTACACGATGGATAAATTTCGACGTTGGCTCGAAGAGAAACATCGTACCATCGAGCGTCTGAATGGACTTTGGGAGACTCACTTTGCAAACTTTGCCGAGGTCACCCTCGCCATGCCGATTGCAGCACAGCGTCAGGGAACCCCACCGTGGTATGACTGGGTTTCCTTTAATCGCGATCGCGTTACAGATTGGTATGCCTTTTTGAAGGGAGAAATCCGTAAGCACGACCCGGCGGCGAAGGTCCACTTAAAGATCATTCCTAACCTTTGGACGGACAATGCAAGGAACCACGGTATCGATTTTGAATCGCTCACACGGATGAGTGAAATCATCGGCAACGACGCGGGTGCGTCCTACAGTCCGATGTGGGGAGAGGCGGATTGGCAAGATCACTATGCGTTTGAGTGGCGTGAGATGTCGATGGGGCACGATTTCCAAAAATCGGTCAGTCCCAGGAAAATCATGTACAACACCGAATCTCATTTTCTTTCCACCGTTCGCTCTCGCGATCTGCACATGGATCCGGCTTACGCGCGTGCGACCTTTTGGTTGGCGCATACCCAAGGGCTGACGGTTAGCCAGAACTGGTTCTGGGCCAGAAGAGAAGACGGTTCGATTCGAAAAGGGCTTGTGAAGGGATACGCCGGATCGAACAATCAGCAACCGCGTGTCGTCAACGAAGTCCACTCGACCCTCATGGACCTCAACGCTCACGCCGAGGAAATCATGGCGATGCAACGGCAAGCAAGGCCGATCCGCATCTTTTACAGTGAGGCATCTGCGACCAATAAAGCGAAGCACATGGACGACGTCTTCGAGTTATATGAATCCTTGTTCTTCGAAGGCGTGCCCTTGGGATTTGTCACCCAAGACATTCTCACTCGCCAGAGTCATGAGGATTGGGATACGCTACTGGTTCATCAAACGCCTTTCGTGACACGCCAGGATTTTGCGTCGATTCAAGACTATGTTGCCGGCGGCGGCCACGTGATCCTCGACGACGTGAGTCTGAGCAAGGACGAGTACGGTCGTGATTTGCCAAAATTGGCGGATTTGCCAAACATTCGTCGAGTGAAATCACTCGACGAAATGAAGACCGCAGCCTTGCGTTTTCTGAAACTAAAAGGACATGCACCGGCAGTAATCGTGAAGGAACAGAGCGATGGAGAAAGAAAGGGCTGCACTTGGAAGTGCGTGGAAAACCGCGCTGGCAATCCGGTGCTGTCGATCGTTAACGTTGGCAAGCATCGGGCAACACTGACATTGACGCTGCGCAACGGCAATGCGGGAACTCGTTGTCAGGACCTGTTAACCGGGAAGAGCGTCTCGAGCAATCCAACACTCCGTCCCTACGAGGTGCTGTTTGTTGAGTTGACCCCTTTCCCTTCTCAACCCTCGACGCCGTAAGACGTTCAACCGAAGACGGACAACGGATCCTTATCAATCCGGCCGGTGACAGCTATAATGGCCATTGACGCTGTGCGGTGAATTCCGTTGCGGCAATTCCGTTGCTGCCGATTCTCGATCTACTTGCGACGATTTGCAAACGAGCGGCACAGCGTTCCTTGAAGCTTTCATGCTTTACGTGATATTCGGACCCCCAAAACCCGTTCGTAGCCACTCCTGGAATCTATCCGTTGAACGTCTCTTCTAACGTCACTGAGAAACAACTTGACTCGAAAGCGGTCCATCCGCTTGCGCCTTACAAAACGCTCGAGGCTGAAGCATTGCAGTCCCGAATCGAAGCGGTGCGGTCCTCCTTTGGTGATTCCCTGTTGATCCTTGGTCACCATTATCAACAAGACGAAGTGATCGAGCACACCGACCTGCGTGGTGATAGCTACAAGTTGAGTGAGATGGCGGCGGCGAGCCAAGCGTGTGAGACGATCGTTTTTTGCGGCGTTCATTTTATGGCGGAAACCGCGGACATTTTAGCCAACCGAGCTGAGAAGTTGGCTCAGCGGGCGGGTCGCCGTGTCACGGTAACGCTGCCCGACATGGCTGCCGGTTGCTCGATGGCTGACATGGCTGCCATCAAGCAGGTCGAAGCGGCTTGGGACGACATGTCGGAAGTGATCGATACCGAGCGAATCATCCCTGTAACCTATATCAACAGTGCCGCCAGCTTGAAGGCTTTTTGTGGCCGACACGGCGGAATCGTCTGCACCAGCAGCAATGCCAGGGCGGTGTTGGAGTGGGCGTTCGAGCGAGGTGACCGCGTCTTCTTCTTCCCCGATCAGCATCTCGGTCGCAATACCGCCCTCGCGATGGGTGTCGACGAGTCACAGATGCCAGTTTGGGATCCCTACGCATTGGAACTTGGCGGCAACACCGAAGCCGCGCTCGAAAAGAGCCGAGTGATCTTGTGGAAAGGTCACTGCAGTGTGCATCAGATGTTTCGACCTGAGCATGTCGAAGGATTCCGCAACAAATATCCTGGGATCAAGATTCTCGTTCACCCGGAATGTCCACGGGAAGTGAACGATCTGGCGGACGTGTCCGGCAGTACAGCGAAGATCATCGAGACCGTGAAGCAGAGCCCAGCCGGAACCCAGTGGGCGATTGGAACCGAACTGCATTTGGTCAACCGATTGAAGGCCGAGTTTCCCGAGCAAGCGATCCACTTTTTAAGTCCGGTCGTGTGCATGTGTGCCACGATGTACCGGATCGATTTGCCCCATCTTTGCTGGACGTTGGAAAATCTCCGCGATGGAGCGGTGGTGAATGAAATTCGGGTGGAAGAAGAAACCGCGAAGTGGAGCCTGGTGGCACTCGAACGCATGTTGGCGGTGAAATAAGCAGTCCCTCGATTGCCTTGTCAGCTGAGTCCTACCAGCGCACCAGCGCGGTCCCCCACGACAATCCGGCGCCAAAACCACATAGCAGCACCAGGTCGCCGCGTTCGATCCGGCCGGCCTGCATCGCTTCGTCGAGCACCAAGGGGATGCTTGCCGCCGAAGTGTTGCCGTAACGATCCAAATTCATCAACACCTTTTCCGACGGCAGCTTCAATCCGGCAACCGCCGAATCGATGATCCGTTCGTTCGCTTGGTGCATGACCACCAACTTGATCTCTTCCGCCGCAACCCCCGCATCAGCCAGCACTTGTTCGATACTCTCGTCGATCACTCGCACCGCCCACTTGAAAACGCCGCGACCGTCCATCGACATATACTGCTCACCGGCCAGATAGGCTTCGGGCGTCAGCGGTCGTCGTGTCCCGCCTGCGGCGATCCGCAGCATGTCGGCCCCCGAACCTTCGCTGCACAGCTGATACGAAATCACTTCGGAAGATTCGCCCTGTGGCGTGGGTGACAGGATCACCGCGCCAGCACCGTCACCAAAAAGCGGGAAGGTTTTGACGTCGGTCGGGTCAACCGAGCGGCTCATCAAGTCGGCGCCGACGACCAACGCACATTGGCTGTTCCCCGACGATACGAATTGACCCGCGGTCAACATGCCATACATGAACCCAGCACATGCGGCACTAATGTCCATGGCCGGCGCGATTGCGCCAAGTCGATTTTGTAAGTAACACGCGGTTGAGGGCGAGGGATAGTCGGGCGTCATCGTGGCAACAATGACGAGGTCGACATCCGCGGCCGAACGCCCCGCAGATTCGAGGCAACGTTTTGCAGCGAAATAGCACATGTCACTGGTGACTTGATCTTTGGCGGCATGCCGTCGCTCGCGGATTCCCGTACGGCGAACGATCCACTCACTGTCGCAACCCAACGCCGCCAAATCCTCGTTGGTGACAATATTCTCAGGAACATAGGTCCCGATGCCGGTGACTTGGACCCCTGAGATGCTTCCCATTCGCCCACGGGTGGCGAGTTCAGCCTTTTTCCGGGGGGCCGGCGAGGTGACAAGAGGCGATTGGCTTTGCAGCGGATTCGAGTCAGGCATTCAATTTCAACTAGGAAAGACTCCCGCAGCGGCGGGCGTTTCGTTAGATTCGTTGTGAAACAAAGGGGTGGATCGAACAGGAGCGGTTCGCTCCGTCCAATAAAATACAAAATCCGCGATTTTGTCGCGATAGCGTTTCACCCAATGCGGTGTGATTATAGCCGCTGACCCCCATTTGCGTTAGACGTCCCAAATCGGCAATCGCGAGCTTGGATTGACGGTTGACTCGCGGTCCGTTTTCCAAACATGCCAATGAAACAACGTACCACCGCAGCGATATTAGCCTCCGCAGTGGCAGCCGCGATGGTCGCGGGACTCTGGCCTTTGATGTCGTCTCCCTGTTCCAAATCGGCACCGGATTCGGTTTACCAAATCACGGGAGTGTCGATGTACCCCGCTTTGGTGTGCAGCCATCGACGAATCCCCTGTCCGCATTGTGGTGCTGTCGCACCGGTCCCCGTCTCATTGCCAACTACAAGCTCTGCCTGCTGGCACTGCGGCGACGCACTTGACGTGGCCCAGTTGCTTGCGGGTTCGGCTCAGCCCCGTGCGATCCTCGTCCCTGCCAATTTGGTCCATGTTGAGCCCGTGGGATGGACGCGGCCGGCGACGGATGGGGTCACCGTCGGGGACTTGGTTGCCCTTCTGATCGATGGGCGACTTCGCGTGAAGCGGATTCTAGCAACGCCGGACGACACCGTCACGGTTGACCGCCTGAGATTGAGGGTGAATGGCCGACGGTTGGAGGACGTCATGGCTGACTTGGGAACCGAAACCCAGACGATGATTCCTGTGGATCACGATCCGCTGCGTACCGAATCACGATGGAAACCGCATCACGACACGACCTCATGGATACGGCGCAGTCAAAATTGGCACACCGATTCAGCCAACGATGATTCCTGGCTGGTCTATCATCACCGCGCCGTTTACGACCAATCGCAATCGTCCGCGGTGTTCGACGACTATCCAATCAACCTTCATGTGACTCGCCAAATGGCCCCGATTGATCGATTGGCCCTAAGACTCTGCTTCCCGGAAACGGAGGACACAGCGGGTGAAAACACGGTATCGGTCCGCGTTGCGTTCTGGACTCCTAGGGGCACGCAAGAGGTATCGGTCGCGGTGCCACGAAACCGTTCTACGACGATTCGTTGCTATGACGCCACCGAACCCAGTCAACTGGTTCTTACACCCGAGACACCGATTGGGATTTCGACGAGCAATTCGACCGCCACGTTCTCCGATTTGTCGGTCATGCGGTTTGTCGAATATCGGCTCAATCGGCGAGATGACCGGATCCCCTATCCAATGCGTTTGGGAGCGAATCAGTACTTCGTGGTCGGCGACAACGTGCCCGTTTCCATCGACAGCCGTCAATTTGGAGCGATTTCAGCGGATCAGATCGTGGGGAAAGTGACGCGATTGCCGTGAACTGCGCCAAATCCAAGTCTTGGGATACTTGTTCGCTCCATCCACAATCCCTAACCTGATAACGTGAATGGTCCCTGGGCGGAGTGCCGCCCCGCTGTATTCTTGTCTGCCTCTTGTCCTTCTCCTCCGCAAAACAACGCAGCATGTGTCGCGAACGCATGGTGCCATTTCCTTCAAAAGGAGCATCAAGATGCTCGTTCACAATTCCGCGGATTATCGCCGTGTGGCTTGGTTGTTGGTGGCGATGGGCTTGGTCGTTGCGCAAGACGCAAACCCTTCACTTGTCGTTTAACGAGCGTCAATCCGTTGCTACCTGGCGGTCTCGCTTGGCACCGTCTCACAAAACCCAATCACCGGCCCACCTTGAATCATGACGAATCCTTCTCCACCCCGTGATCCCGAGGTGCAGGCCTACAATCTGCGAGTCGGGTTAATACTCTTTTTCGTCTACTCTTTGCTGTACGTCGGATTTGTGCTGCTCAATGCAATCAAGCCGTCGATCATGGAAACGATTGTGCTGGCGGGATTGAATCTTGCGATTGTTTACGGTTTCGGCTTGATCCTTGCCGCGATTGTCATGGCGCTACTCTACGGCTTCCTCTGTCGAACGGAATCCTCCGTATCCGCCTCGCAATCGGAGGTGTCTGACGAATGATTTACGAACCCTCATGGATTGCCGTGATCGTCTTTCTCGGCTTTGTCTTTTTAACCGTTGGGCTCAGCTTTTTCCTTGGTCGAAAGGCGACGACGTCGCAGGGCTATTTCGCTGCTCATGGGCAAATCCCCTGGGCCGTCAACGGACTTGCGTTCGCCGGTGACTATTTGTCGGCCGCATCCTTTCTTGGGATTTGCGGAATGATCGCCGCCTACGGGTACGACGGTTTTCTGTATTCGATCGGCTACCTTGCGGGTTGGATTGTCGCGTTGTTCGTGATTGCCGAGCCGATGAAGCGACTCGGGCGATTCACCTTCGCCGATGCATTGGACGTCCAGTTCAACTCGCGGGGCATCAAGTTGGCTGCAGGCATCAGCACCTTGGCGGTGAGTGTTTTCTATTTGATCCCGCAGATGGTCGGCGCGGGTGCATTGATTCAGCCGCTGCTGGGATTTCCACATTGGGTCGGGGTCGTGTTGGTCGGTTTCGTCGTCATCACGATCGTCGTCTCGGCTGGCATGGTGTCCACAACATGGGTTCAGTTTCTAAAAGGCTCTTTGCTCGTCATCTTTTCCGCGATCCTCGTCGTCATTGTCTTGAATCGTGGCTTCAGCACGAGTGATGGGATGCTCGAGACGATCGGGCCGATCGACAAGGGTTCGCTCGTCGCCAATCAAATCTCGGGCCGAAAACGATTGTTGGCGACCAACGGATGGATGGATCATCCGGAATTCGTTCGTTTGGAGGAACCCGACGGTGGGTTCAAAATATTCAAAGTCGAAGATTCGAGTAGCAATCCTGACGAAAGGATCCTGCAGCAGGCTCAGTCGGTGACCACGTTGGAGGATGGAGCCAAGTTCGTGGATGGGTTGCCGTTTGGAGATGGGGAAGGCCAGCGGCAGTTGTTGCCCGTCGGCCATTTGACCAAGCTGCCAAGTGACTATGTTCCGTCGGATCCGGTGGGGCCGATATCGTTCTTCAATGTGCTCCGTGATAGCGAGGTTGTCTTATGGGGAAGCACCGTCGTGCGTCATCCGGACGGTGCGACGACCAAAGTGTTTTTTCAGAAGCCCACATCGGGCAATCGCGTGCTGCGTCCAGGAGAGCACCCGCGATTTGCCGGAATCCGCAGTGGCAGTTCCGTGGACCGAATCAACTTCTTGTCTTTGATGCTTGCCCTGTTTTGTGGGACCGCCTCGCTGCCCCATATTTTGATTCGTTACTATACGGTCAAGGATGCATCCGCTGCACGAAAAAGTACGATCGTGGGGATTGCCAGTATTGGATTCTTCTATGTGTTGACGCTCTACCTTGGCCTTGGAGCGATGACCAGCGGATCGTTGGATTTGACCGATTCGAACATGGCCGCACCGTTGCTTGCCCGTAGCATCAGTCCGTGGTTGTTTGCGATCATCTCGGCGATTGCGTTTACCACAGTATTGGGGACCGTCAGCGGTTTGATTTTGGCCAGCAGCGGCGCTGTGGCGCACGATTTGATCATGGGCGTGATGGGCATCGAGTTGACCGAACACAAGCAGGTTCGTGTCGCCAAGATCGCAGCCGTCGCGGTCGGTGTCATTGCGATCGTGTTGGGAATCGCATTCAAGGAAATGAACGTCAGCTACTTGGTCGGCTGGGCTTTCAGCGTTGCCGCGAGTGCCAATTTGCCGGCACTGGTGATGCTGTTGTTTTGGAAAAAGACGACAAAGGAGGGGATCATCGCTAGCGTGATTGTCGGGATGGTCAGTTCGCTGGGGTGGATTCTGCTCTCCGCTGACACCTACCAAAAAGTATACGGATGGGACGGGGCGGACGCGATCGTACCGTTCAGCCAGCCAGGGATCATTACGATTCCGCTGGCATTTGCTACACTGATTGCTGTTTCGTTGGTAACGAGAAGATCTGAACCCCTGAGTTAGCAAGAGAAGCATGCGATTCACAAAGATGCATGGCGCCGGCAACGACTATGTCTATGTTGATTGCTTTGCCGAGAACGTTGACCAACTTGATTTGCCTGAATTGGCGAAACGCATCTCGCATCGCCACTACGGTGTCGGCGGCGATGGGCTGATTTTGATTCGGCCCAGCGCGGTTGCGGATGCGAAGATGCAAATGTTCAATGCTGATGGCAGCGAGAGTGAGATGTGCGGTAATGGCATCCGCTGTGTCGCAAAGTATGTCTATGACCATCGCATCGCATGCAAAGAACAAATGCGAATCGAAACGGGCGCGGGTGTTCTGGATTTGTCACTGTCCATCGGTGCGGATGAAAAAACGGAGTCGGTGACGGTCGATATGGGTGTCCCGATTCTCGAGGCTGCCTCGATTCCGACTCGCTTGGTTAGCAACGGAAAGGTTGTCGACCATGAAGTCGAATTCGCGGGGCAACACCACCGGGTGTCTTGTGTCTCGATGGGGAATCCTCATTGCGTCTTGTTCGTACCCGAAGCAACGGATGAGTTGGTGCTCGGACTGGGCCCCCTTGTCGAAGTCGATCCTCGATTTCCCAATCGAACGAACGTGGAGTTCGTGCAAGTTCTTTCGCGGCGTGAAGTCCGGCAGCGCACTTGGGAACGAGGCAGCGGCGAAACGTGGGCCTGTGGCACCGGAGCCTCAGCCGTGTGTGTCGCGGGTGTGCTGACGGGAAGAACCGATCGAACCATTTTAAATCATTTGCTCGGTGGCGACCTGACGATGACGTGGGACGAGTCGACGAGTCATGTGAGGATGACCGGCGGAGCTGTCGAGGTTTTTTCGGGACAATGGAACGAATGAATCAGGATCCTCGCCAAGCCATCTCGGTCGCGGAATTAACCGGACACATCAAGGCGGTGGTGGAACAAACGTTTCCATCCTTGTGGATCTCGGGTGAATTGTCGGATTTGGTGCGCCCACGTAGCGGTCATTTGTACTTCACCTTAAAAGGGGACGGAGCTCAAATTCGCGGAGTGATGTGGAAAAGCACCGCAGCGAGAATGAAGCACGAAATCGAAGACGGCCAGGCGGTGCTGTGCTTTGGCGACGTCGAGGTTTACGGCCCACGCGGGACCTATCAATTGGTGGTCCGCAAGATGGAACCACAAGGCGTGGGGGCCTTGCAGTTGGCCTTTCAGCAGTTGCAAGCCAAACTACAGCTTGAGGGTTTGTTTTCAGCCGATCGCAAGCGGCCGATTCCAACGCTGCCGCGACGTATTGGCATCGTCACCAGTCCGTCGGGTGCGGCGGTGCGGGACTTCTTGAAGGCCGCGTCCAACCGGTACCGGGGGGCAGAAATCGTTGTGATCCCTTCGTTGGTCCAAGGCGAAGGGGCGTCGCGATCGTTGGTCCAGGCCATTGCCGCGGCTCAGCGGCTCATGCCCGCCTTGGATGTATTGGTCGTTTCTCGGGGCGGTGGCAGCTTGGAGGATCTCTGGTGTTTCAACGAAGAACCGGTGGTGCGCGCAGTTGCGGAATCCGCGATTCCGACTATTTCCGCTGTCGGCCACGAAATTGACGTGACCTTGTGTGACCTCGTGGCGGATCTGCGAGCCTTGACGCCCACGGATGCTGCCACGCGTGTGTTACCCGATAGCCGATCGCACGATTCCGCGATCAAGGGATTGCGACAGCGACTCGACCACTCGGCTCGTCAATCCATTGCACGGCGGCAAGTCGCGGTCGATTCGCTTCGTCAACGGCCGATTCTGAGAAAACCGATGGAAATCGTGCAAATGCGGTGGAGGATGCTGGACGAGTACGACGCACGAAGCCGTCGAGCCGTGATGGCAAACCTTAGCACGGCGCGGGGGGGCGTTGCCGAGTGGGCGGCCGCCTTAGCAGCTCTCTCGCCATTGGCCGTGCTCGCGCGCGGCTACAGCGTCACGCTGGGACCGGACGGGCAAGCCGTGACCGACGCCCAACAGCTAAGCCGCGGAGATCAAATCGAGACCAAACTGAACCGGGGCACGATCACTTCGACCGTTTTGTAGGTTGCATGGGTTTCCAGGGTCACTCGGCAGTAGACAGTGAGAGTGGATTTGCGGCAACCTCCAAAATGGCCTGTTCAACTTGCATACATCTCGAGGATTCGAGATGCAACTGAAGTATGGCTAGGATCTCCTCAACCGAATCCGGATGGCTTTTCAGCTTCGAGTGCGTTGCATTGACGATCCGTTCGCTGACGGCGCGAGGATCTCGAGCACTTTCGACGGGGACGACACCATCCGATCGTCCCAACTTGAACGTCAGGCAATGGTTCCCGACCAACGAATGGATCTGGACCTTCGGGTTGACCGGCAATGCATCAATGGCTTGCAGCAACGGGCTACGAGGTTCAAGCAGATCGATGCTGGTTGGGATTCTGCGCTCGATTTCGTCGCTAAACACTCCAGGGTTATTTCGAATCATTGCTTCATATTCCTGTTTGCGTTGCTGAGACACCGAGACGAAGGAGGAAGCAAGCCTACCGACACACCGATTGGCGGCAGCAGCGCCTCGGTGGGGCGTCCCGATAAAGACGACGCGAGACACGCAGGATGACGGCTCGAAGTAGAACAATTCCGCTAGATTTTGCCGCTCCTCTTCCGACAGCAACAGTTCCTCGAGTGGCCGATTGGCAGCGGATTGCCAGAGTTGATCGCCGCTGGACGTGATTTGAAGCTGCGTGACAAGGCCTCCCAAGCTATGGCCGATCATCACCATATTCCTCAGCTGCGGATCTTGTTGGTGGGGATCCAACGTTTGTTGCGCGAGCCTGAGTTGCTGGCGCAGACTTGCAGCGTCTCTTAGGAAGGCCCGACCGGTAGGATACTCAAACAGCCAGAGCTGAAAATGATCCATAAACCCCGGCTGAGAGATCAGCTCGTTGATCAGGTCGACCCACGTGAACGGATTCGACAACAACCCGTGAACCAGCACCACGGGGACCTTTCCGGGCTGGTAGGGTTCGATCATGTATAGCTGATCCTCGTTCACGGCATCATCAGGGGCAATGAAGTCATCGATAATCGTGCTCCTCTCGTCTCGGAGCGCGAAAGCAATGGGCGCAGAAAGATCCCTGGCGATGTTCACGGGACCCCGCGGCGTCCAGACCGTATCGACTCTCATCGGATCGTACATCTCAAAGTGCACATCGGGAAAGGCTTCGGTTGGATCACATTCAAGCGGGCCTTCGTATTTCAAACGTATGGTCGCTGAGAAGGTGGACTGTTTTCGTAAAAAGGGACGTTGCCCGGTACCGCAGCGTGAAACCACCAACGGGATGCCCAACCCTGGACGCCGATAGTGATTTTGCAAGGCATTCGTTTGATAGTCGCCCACGGGGGTCAGCAGATGGAAATCATCCGGTCGCCATGCGAATCCATGGTAAGCAATCGGAAGCACCTCCGTTTGGCCGTTCCGATGAATTGTGAATCCTTCGCCCGAGTCAAATCGGCCAAATTTTTGGCACGTGATAACCAGCTTGCGGAGTGCACGCTTGTGCAAGGCAGAAACACAACACTGCTGGCACGCTTGAGAGTCATCGTCTGCCGTCAACAGCACGACCTCGAAATAGGAATCGACACAGGCGTCGAGACACTGCTCCTCTTGCTCAGACGCAATCTCATAAACTTGTTCTGCCGCTGCAACTTGTTCACTCGGTTTGCCGCAACGACAGCGATGCGGAAGATCGTCGTTGGGTTCGATCCATTTGACTCGAGTCATCAAGCAGCCCGAACTGCTCAACACCCAAACGGCGAACGCAACCACGAGGACGTGGGTTCGATAGAGACGTTGGGCGAGCACGGCGGTGGATCTGCTTAGCAAAAAAGCAAGACGTCCCTGTTCGATTGACTCAAGCGAGACCCTCCGCCCGCATGGATTGTTTCATCGGTACGGTCACCGTGACCGATACAGGTTTTGTTCATGGCGACTCAGAACCGTTGTAACTCGTACGTTCGTTAAACCTACCTCAAAACAGATTCGGGTCTTCATGCGACAAAGGACCGGGGTTGTCATCCACCTCAGCCCGTAGCGTTGATCGAACGAATCGAAGCCACTTAGGTGCGGTGCGATGCACCCCCTCATCCCCAGTGCTTCTCCCCCGAAAAGATGTCGTCCGGTATTTAAGTTGTGACGAACACAGTGTTTCGGTATCCAACCACCCCTGCCCGCGCAGCGTTCGTTGTACCCCACATCCTAATCCGGTGATATTCTTTTGGCTCCTGGTCCGAATGTGTTCCATGCGTTGGACAGGTCGTGGCAGCGTTACATTCCGATCCACAAGGACTACGTCGCTTGTCCGATTTTTGCGAAGGTGTAAGCTTGCTGAGGCTCTTGCGCACATAGGTTTTTCGGCTCATCCGGCGGAAGCGTGCGCAGGAGGTTTTCGAGGCATCTCTCCGGTGTCCCATGATTGCTGGCAGGAGCTATTTTCACTTGTTATCGTGCAGTTGCCGGGTAGAAACGGAGTCGAGCTCTGCAGAGTTGCAACTTGACAAGGGATATCCCGGTCGACGGTGCGCCAAGGGTGCTACCGGTTCCCGGCGGACGACCGACCGTCGGGGACTCTTTTCTAAGAGATCATTGGACACCGGAGCCATACCTCCAAAAAACCTTGAGTCTGGGTTCCGCGCGCTTCGGTCGGATGAGCCGGTTTTTTGACCGAGGAGTCCGAGAGCCACCGCACCCATGAACCGCACCTCCGTGCAACAGGCTTTCCCATGTTCGCAGCACCAGCGCGAACCGCAAGGCAACAATCATTCGCAGCGGTTTGTCGAAGGTCCAAAGCTAAATCTCGTCACCTACCCCGCAGATGTATTAGACACCACCCGAGATGCGCGATACAACGAGCCGCGCAGCGAGGGGGAGGGCCGGAATAGAAACAGTGCTGGAGTTCCCTGCTGTAATCGCAGCCCGATTTCCCTCTCCCTCGCTTAGGCTCGACCTCTGCCCGAGGAAGAGGTAAATCGTGTAAGTCTTTTTCAGTCAACAACTTAAACACTGCACGACCGTAAAAAATGAGGGGGGCTTGTTGGGTGTACTCAGGGAAATCGGGGAAACCGAGATGGTTTTCACCGGATTTGCCAACTGCGTCTCGCAGTCGCAGGGTTGGTTGTACATTTGTGCCTGCGACAATTGTTAACCTTGTTGCTCGAGGCTGAAAGGGGCACACTCGTAAGCCCTCCCACCGTTTCCCTCCACGCTCGAAAGCGCCCCTAGCGATGGACCCTACTACGCTCCGCCGAATTCGTCCCCTTCTGACCCTGCTCAATCTTCTTGTTGGCTGGCACTTGCTCTACGAAGGAGTCGCAAAACTACTTGATTCCAATTGGACCTCCGCGGGCTATCTAGCCAACGCACAAGGTCCCCTGGCGAACGTCTTTCACGGTCTTGCCGAGTCTCCGCTGCTTTTAACAGTAACCGACTACCTCAACATTGCGGCATTGACGCTGATTGGCCTGTGCATCATGACCGGGGTCTTCACACGGGCTGCCGCGATCGCCGGCGCGGTGTTGATTGGCCTGTACTATCTTGCCAATCCACCTTTAATGGGAACCAGTGTCGGATATGCAAGCGAGGGACACTATTTGATCGTCAACAAGAATCTGATTGAGATCGTGGTTTTGTGTGTGATCGCAGCGATTCCGGCCTCCTGTTATTACGGGCTCGGCAAGCTGTTGCCAGCATTCTCATGGAGTTGGTTCAAGCGAGTGGACGTCCCAGCGGAGATGAACCATACACCGGCGGATTCGTTGATCCAAAGGCGCGCCTTGATGAAGAACCTCGTCTCGCTGCCTGTCCTTGGCGGATTTGCTTTTGCCGTTGCGAAGAGCCACGGCTGGAGCAGTTTCGAAGAGGCTGACCTGGCAAGTGCTGTGGACGGCACGAGTGCACCGACGATCGTTGTCAAAGATGCAGTCGATTTGTCAAAGCTTGCCAAACCCATTCCGATGGGACGACTCGGTACAGGAAAGCTTGGCGACGTTGAAATTGGACGAATGATTTGTGGAGGAAATTTGATTAGCGGTTTTGCGCACAGCCGTGATTTGATCTACATCTCGCAGTTCCTCAAAAACTACTTCACCGAAACGAAGGTGATGGATACATTTTGGCTGTGCGAACAATCGGGAATCAATGCCACTGCCGTCAGCGCACGGCCCGAGCCGGTGGCGATGCTGAACAAGTATTGGAAGAGCGGCGGCAAGATGAAGTGGGTTGCGCCAACTTATCCAAAGGAAGATGACTACCGCACGAACATTGACTTTGCCATCGACAACGGTGCCAGTGCGGCGATGATCATGGGCAATGTGGGAGATGAATGGGCGCGAGCGGGGAAATTCGAGTTGATCGGCGAGGTGCTTGACTACATCAAGAGCAAAGGGGTCCCGGCCGGATTGGCGGGCCATGAGTTGTCGACGGTTCAAGGTGCCGAGCAGCATCAAGTCGGCGCTGACTTTTACATGAAGACGCTACACAGTCGTGATTACTGGTCGTGGAAACCCGAGCAGGAAAAGGACAAGATGATTATCGACAACTACTCGGTGGATAATTATTGGGAGCGCACACCGGAACAGACGATTGCTTACATGGAAACGCTGGACAAACCTTGGATCGCGTTCAAGACGTTGGCCGCAGGGGCCGTCCATCCGAAGCAGGGATTCCGATACGCCTTTGAAAACGGTGCCGATTTCATTTGTGTCGGAATGTTCGACTATCAAGTGGTCGAAAACGCGAATTTGCTGACGGGCATTTTGGACGATCCCGATTTCACTCGAAAACGCGATTGGGTCGCCTGAGCAAACGCCGCGGTAACGCAAGCCGCTAGCGGATGACTTGTTTTGACTTCAACAAATCCATTACCGCTTCGGCACACTGATCCACCGATTGAGAGCCGGAGTCGATCACCAAATCAGGGTTCACGGGCGGTTCATAAGCAGCCGTCACGCCCGGGAAATTCAACAATTCACCCCGATCGGCTTTCGCGTATTGGCCCTTCGTGTCTCGTTGCCGGCAAACGTCGACGGGGGTGGCGACATGGACGACCAAGAAGTGTTGCTCCCCAATCAGTTTCGCCGCTCGGTTTCGCACTTGTTCAGATGGTGCGACGAACGATGCGATGCAAATCATTCCGGCTTGGTTTAGCGTGTGAGCCAAATGGGCACTCCGGCGCAAGTTCTCACTTCGGTCGGCAACGGAAAACCCTAGATCGAGACTCAAGCCACGACGGACAACCTCGCCATCGATCATTGCGACCGCCCGACCGGAATCAAACAGTTTTCGCTCGACGGCGTGTGCGATCGCCGTTTTGCCACTCCCGGTTAAACCTGTCAGCAGAACGGTGGTCGGTTGTTGGCCGAAGCGAGCAGCGCGTTCCTCTGCGGTGACGGCCGAGACTTCGGTGTCGTCGCCCGCCGCGTTTCCTGCCAACTCATCGTCCCACACGGATCGCGCATTTTCATCGCCTGATTTGTCCAGAATCATTCCCGCGGCAACGGTTGCATTCGTGATTCGGTCGATCACGATGAACGCTCCGGTGTTGCGGTTGCGTCGATAAGCATCGAAATGCATCGGAGCACTGAGCGAAATGCTGACTCGTCCAATTTCGTTCAATTCCAATTGGGGCGCCGGTTCGCGGTGAAGCGTGTTGACATCCACACGATATTTCAAAGTATCGATCGTGCCGGGCAACGTTTGCGTGGTGTGTTTGAACAAATAGGTCTTGCCAGGAACCATTTGCGTGCCATCCATCCAAACCAGCATGGCATCGATATGATCTCGACTCTTCGGCAGGTTCCCCGGCCTGACGATCATGTCGCCACGACTGGCGTCGATTTCGTCCTCCAAGGTCAAGGTCACCGATAGCGGTGTGAACGCTTCATCGAGATTGCCTTCGTAAGTCACGATCTCTTTGATCTTGGATTTCTGGCGACTGGGCAGCACCATGATTTCTTCGCCGGGTCGAATGATCCCCGAAGCGATGGTGCCGCAAAAACCGCGGAAATTCAGGTTCGGGCGATTGACGAATTGAACGGGCATGCGGAAGTCTTGGAAGTTCCGATCGCTGCCGATGTAAACGGTTTCGAGGAAGTTCATCAACGTGCTGCCGCTATACCAAGGCATCTGCTCGCTGCGGTCGACCAAGTTATCGCCGTTCAATGCGCTAATGGGGATGAAGTGCAAATCCGGCAGGTCGAGACGTGTCGCGAAAGACCGGTAATCATCACAAATCTCGTTGTATCGATCCTCGCTGTAATCGGCCAAGTCCATCTTGTTGATGGCGACGACAACATGACGAATTCCAAGCAGCGAAACGATAAAACTATGACGTCGCGTCTGAGTCAACACGCCATGACGCGCGTCGATCAGAATCACCGCCAAGTCCGCGGTACTGCCCCCGGTCGCCATGTTACGCGTGTATTGTTCGTGACCGGGCGTGTCGGCAATGATGAATTTGCGTTTCGCGGTGCTAAAGTAGCGGTACGCGACGTCGATCGTGATCCCTTGTTCGCGTTCGGCCTTCAACCCATCGGTCAACAAGGCGGGATCGAAGTTGCCACCGGTGGTACCCACTTTTTTCGAATCGGCTTCAAGCTGCGACAATTGATCTTCGTAGATCATCTTACTGTCGTACAACAATCGGCCGATGAGCGTGCTTTTGCCATCATCGACGCTGCCACAGGTAATGAACCGAAGCAATTGCTTGTGTTCATGCTGTTTCAGGTAAGCTTCGATATCGGTTGCGATGAGTTCAGATTTGTGAGACATATCAGAAGGGTTGATGGGTGAAGGGTGAAGGATGCAAGCTGAGGGCGAAAGGGCGAAGTCACGATCCCATTTCCTACTTCGCTCTGCTAACGTCACCCTTCCTAAAAGTATCCGCGGCGTTTCTTTTCTTCCATTCCGGCGCCGCCTTCATCCTGGTCGATGATTCGGCCCTGGCGTTCGCTGGTGGTCGCCAACAACATTTCTTGGATCACTTCTGGCAACGTGGTCGCTTCGCTCTCGACCGCTCCCGACAAGGGATAGCAACCGAGGGTCCGGAAACGAACCATCTTGGTCTCTTCCTTTTCACCCGGAAGCAGCGGCATCCGGTCATCGTTCCGCATCAGCCAGATGCCGCCTCGGTTGACGACCTGGCGGGGCGCCGACAAATAGAGCGGAACGATGGGGATCTTTTCCAAGTGAATGTATTGCCATACATCCAATTCGGTCCAATTGCTCATTGGGAACACGCGGATCGATTCCCCTTTGTTGACACGGCCGTTGTATAAATTCCACAGCTCAGGACGTTGGTTCTTGGGGTCCCAGCGATGCGACTTATCACGAAAGCTGAAAACGCGTTCTTTCGCCCGACTCTTTTCTTCGTCACGTCGCGCGCCGCCGAATGCCGCATCGAAACCGTACTTATCCAGAGCCGCTTTGAGCGCGTCGGTCTTCATCAATTCGGTATGCCGTTCACTATCTTCCCACGGCTTGATGTCGTGCTTTAAGCCTTCTTCGTTGGTGTGGACCAACAGTTCCAACCCCAGCTCCTTGCGGACGTAGTTTTCACGAAACTCGATCATCTCATGAAACTTCCACGTCGTATCGACATGCAGCAGTGGAAAGGGAATTTTGGCGGGATGAAACGCCTTGAGTGCTAATTGCAGTAACACCGCCGAGTCTTTACCGATCGAATAGAGCATGACCGGTTTGTCGAATTCCGCGACCACTTCACGAATGATGTGGATGCTCTCGGCTTCGAGCTGTTTCAGATGGGTGAGGTTGTAGTCCGACATCGCAGCAATGAATCATGCAGTTGAGGGAAAAGAAATCGACCATTCGTCGAAGAACCAAGAGTATAGACGTAGTCCGGGCGATGGCTAGGCGAATCGTGCTCCACGAGGTCCAGCCGGCCAGATCTGCAAGATGACACCTTCACTCGACTCGTCATCTCCCAACGGATAGGTAGCGACTCGACGAAGTTGCAGGTTAGCTAACGATCCGATATGCCTCGCTTCGGCGCGTTCTTCGACCCATTTTGGCCCCTTAATCAGCAGCAAACGATCGACGCTGCTCCAATGAGGCTCGACCCATCGACAGAACTTTGAAATGCTGCCGACCGCTCGGCTGACAATCGTCGAAAAGCGAAAATCCTCGAGCAAATCTTCCCCGCGGGCTCCGTAGACCGGAACGGGCAGTCCCAATTCGCCAACGATTTCACCCAGCGCTCCGGCGCGTTTGGCAACCGATTCGGCGAGGGAAACCTCAATATCGGCACGCAAAATCGATAACGGAATCCCAGGGATCCCGTTTCCACTCCCCAAATCAAGGACCTCCTCGCCCGCTTCGAGCAGCGGTGCGAGTTGCAAGCAATCACGCAAGTCACGGCCAACAAACAGGTCCCAGGTCGTGTGCCGAGTTAGGTTCAATTGTTCGTTCCAGCGCCACATGACTTGGACAAACTGCTGCAACCGGATGGCAATCGATTCATCGATCTCCATCGAGTGCTTCGCAAGGGCAGCGGCAAATTCAGGATCCAAGGACATGGCCATCCGGTTTCGTTTGTAGGTTTGGGTCGGTTCGCCAGTCGATTGAAGTGGCGCCCCGTGCCCAATATCATGATGCACCGAAGGTGGATTGTGAACCAGATGTGTCGCTGGCTCGAAATCCCGCTGAATCGGCTTGTCGCATGACGAAAAGGGTGAGGGTGGATAGAGTGTTGTCGGTCTTTGTTTACGGTACGCTGATGCGTGGCCAATGTCGCCAATCTCTGTGGCCACGCGTGCCCGCATCGGTCGACGCCGGTTGGGTGTTCGGATCACTTTTTGACCGGGAAGACTACCCCGCGATGAGGAGTGGCCCCGATCGGGTGCTCGGTGAGTGCTGGACCTTTGCAGCGGACGACATGAAGGCGGTCTTACGTGCGCTGGATGAGATCGAAGCTGCCAGCGACCCGCCGTGCGAAGGTGATCTGTACCACCGTGTACTTATCGAGGTGTTCAGCCACGCCGATCAATCACTGGGAACGGCGTTCGCCTATCATTACGCGACCGATCCAGTGGAGGATGGTTTTGCCCCAATTGTCCCGGACTCCCCATCCGCCTTTGTCCGTTGGCCGCTTCCGCGGTGAACTCGTTGGCCGCTTCCGCGGTGAGCTTACGCCGAAAAATACTTGGCAGCCATCTGCTGGACCGCCTCTGCAACGGCATCGCGGAACTCGGCGGGCTCGATCACTTCCGCCTCGGTGCCCAGCGAAAGGACCTTTGGCAACACTTCGCGTGGATGCGATGTGGGCACGGTCAGGATGGAATACCCATCGTCCCCGGCTTCAATCTGTTGCTCGGGATGCCAAGGGTCTTCGCCAACCCAAGCTGCCGCACGCTGCCCCAATCGAATTTTGACGAGCGTTGGCGATTCTCCTGAGAAAATACCGATGCTCCGGCCGAGTCGATCCGACAGATCGATCTCGGGGTCCGGCTTGAAGTACTCATCGAGCGCGACGACGTGGCGGAAGCGATCGAGTTTCCAATTCCGCAACCGCTGCGACGGTTCCGTGACCTCAGGAGCAGCTGCGACGACATAGATGCTGCTTTGATAGACGGCCAACCCATAGGGTTCGATCCTTCGAGTGGATGGGGGCTTACCAATCGGTGCATACGTGATCTCCAAGATACGGTGATCGAGAATCGCGCGGTTGATCGTCTTCAGCATCCCTTCGTGGTGCTCGTACGATTTGCTCGGTGAGCCAAAAACGTAAAGTGTTTTGCGGTAACGATCGTAGTGCTCAAAGACGCCATCGGGAATCACGTCCTTGACCTTATTCCAAAACGTTTCGATCCCGCGCCAATACTGCGTTCCCATCAACGGGTAAAGCAATTCACGGCCAATCGACAACGAGATCAGTTCGGTCGCCGAGATGCCAATCTCATGAACTCCCTTGCTGGTGCGACCCAGCTTGTAAACCTTGCCTCGTTCGACGTTGTCCGTCTGGATCGCAAACCCAGCGGCTTGCAACGCTTCGAGATCTCGGCGTACCGTTCGTCCGTGAAGTCTCGTTAAACCGAGGTCGTTGACCAACTCGGCCCGCAACTCATCGATCGTGCGGCCGAACCGATTGTATTCCAGCAATTGCAGGATCTTGTGCTGTCGAATCAGTTGCTCGTTGCGTGCCATTCGGCGTCCCCATCCGTGTCGGAAATGAACCTGCTTGGATTGTTGCCGCGATAAGGGAGCCTGGGAAGGGCAGAGGAAGGGAGGCCGATGCTGGTGACAAACCACAACGGAAACGAGGCGTCGAACGTGCAAAAAAAAGAACCGTACGCACCGATTGCGGCGTGGAATCGGTTAAAGTAGTCGGTTCGAAGCTTGCGGTTTTGGCTCAAGGACCTGCAACCGTATGACGAAAGCCGCTCGACCGACCTGTTTCCCTCCTGCTTTCCTCCTACCGAAGAGACAAATTGATGATCACTCGACTTCTACTCCTGATCCCGCTCCTGTTGGCGTTGCCATCCTTTGCATCGGCCGAACTGCGAACCTCGTCAATCTTTGGCGATTCGATGGTGCTGCAACGTGACAAGCCGATCCATGTTTGGGGCTGGACCACACCCGCACAGAAGGTGACTGCGGAAATTGCGGGGCATACCGCAGAGACGACCGCAACGGATTCCGGTCGTTTTGATCTTGAGCTTGATCCGCTTCCGGCCGGCGGCCCCCACGAATTGACGATCACCGCCGACGATTCAAAGACGTTCCGCGATGTCTTGGTTGGCGAAGTCTGGTTGTGCTCGGGACAATCTAACATGGGATTCGACGTTTCCCGTGCCAACGATCCTGACCTCGAATCCTTGGCAGCCAACTACCCCAACCTTCGACTGATTTCGGTCCCTCAAGTCGGCACGCAAGAGCCTCAGGATGACTTTGATGGACAATGGGAGCCGTGCACCTCCGAGTCGGTCAAGTCGTTCTCGGCCGTTGGCTATTTCTTTGGTCGCCAATTGCACCAAACGCTCGATATTCCGATCGGGTTGATCGACGACGCCTGGGGAGGATCCGCAGCCGAAGCTTGGGTCTCTCGCGATGTGCTAGAGAATGCGGGCGGGTTCGACGAATTGTTAGCCAAATGGGATGAGACGGCGAAGACCTACGACCACGAAGCTGCGATGGCGAATTACCAGGAAAGACTTGCCAAGTGGACGAAGGAAAAGAAAGGCTCGCGACCCCAAGCACCTCGGAATGTTTTGGTGGGTCAACATCGTCCGGCGAACCTCTACAACGGTGTGCTCAAGCCGACCATCGGTTACACGATGCGCGGAGCGATTTGGTACCAAGGGGAATCGAATGCGGGTCGCGCATACCAATACCGCGATTTGTTCTCGTTGATGATCCAAAGCTGGCGCGATGAATGGGGCCAAGGCGACTTCCCGTTTTACTGGGTTCAACTTGCGGATTATCGAAACGAGGTGGATTCGCCGGGCAATAGCGATTGGGCCGAGTTGCGTGAAGCCCAGACGATGACCATGGACCGATTGCCCAACACAGGCGAAGCGGTGATCTTGAATCTTGGGGAAGCGTCCGACATCCATCCACGAAACAAACAGGATGTCGCGAAACGATTGGCTCGTTGGGCGTTGGCCAAAGATTATGGCTATGACATCGTCTACCAAAGCCCTCGTTACCGAGCGATGGAAAAGGACGGCGACGCCATCGTGCTGAGGTTCGACCACGTTGGCGGTGGACTCGACACATTTGATGTGAACGTACCGATTGGGTTTACGATTGCAGGGGAAGACGAGCAATTTGTAAAAGCCGAGGCTGAGATCGTTGGCAAGAACCAAGTCCGCGTCTCCGCCGAAGGGCTCGAGAACCCCGTCGCCGTCCGATACGCGTGGAGCGATAACCCCGTTTGCAACATGCAAAGTGTCGAAGGGTTACCGATGACGCCGTTCCGCACCGACGATTGGCAAGGCATCACACAGGGTGTTGTCAAGTAGCAGTCGAACCGCGGATGCGCTCGCGCCACCCGGGGCGAATGGACCGTCAAGTTGAAAACTGCGAGTGGGGCGTCGTGGACTTCGTCAGAAGTCCCTGAGGATACATGACAGGGCAAAAAGAAAGCCGGTGGAGGATCCCGCACCTTGGATGGCTCTTCTCCGTTCTATTCTGTCTTGCCCAGAGAATCGGTGGGGGTTTGGAGACCGATGGAAAGTATCACCGATTCGAAAGGGGGCGTAGGGAGCAAGTCAATTGGGAGCCAAGAAACCCTCTCCCTCGCTGCGCTCGACCTCTCCCAAAGGGCGAGGTACACCACCGCTCTCCCTCGCTGCGCTCGACCTCTCCCAAGTGAAGAGGCAAACTGCCCCTCCCACTTGCGGAGGTCGTCCGGTATTTAAGTTGTGACGAACACAGTGTTCAGGTATCCAACCACCCCTGCCCGCGCAGCGCTCGTTGTACCCCACATCCTAATCCGGTGATATTCTTTTGGCTCCTGGTCCGAATGTGTTCCATGCGTTGGACAGGTCGTGGCAGCGTTGCATTCCGATCCACAAGGTCCTCGTCGGTATCGATCGGTAAGGTGGTCACCAGCATCCAGCAAATCGGATCCTCCCCTTCGGGTACATTGACCTCTTCGCACAGCACCACGTTGACGCGGACGCTCGGGGGAAGATCCTTCGAGCCAACG